>USIU01000060.1 GCA_900554745.1 uncultured Leuconostoc sp. | reverse complement strand
CCGAATTGAGCGTGGGGATGTCAAGATTGTGGTCGGGGCACGGTCAGCTGTTTTTGCCCCTTTGACTAATCTGGGTTTGATTATTGTGGATGAGGAGCATGAAACAACGTATAAACAAACAGATAACCCCCGTTATCATGCACGGGATGTGGCGTTGTGGCGTGGCCGGTATCATCAAATCCCGGTTATTTTAGGATCAGCCACACCATCACTAGAAAGTCGTGCGCGTGCGCAACGTGGTGTTTATCAACGGTTACAGTTGACGCAGCGTGCGGGTGGGGCAAGTTTGCCACCGGTGACGATTGTTGATATGAAGCACATGATGGCCGAAGGTCCCGAGACTAATTTTTCAGCACCGCTACTTGAAAAATTACAGGAGCGGTTGGCGCGTGGGGAACAAGCGGTGCTCATGCTTAACAAGCGTGGCTTTTCAAGTTTTGTGATGTGTCGAGATTGTGGGTATGTGCCACGCGACCCCAATTGTAATTTGGCGATGACCCTCCATATGGATTCCCATACGTTAAAATGTCACTATTGCGGGCATGAAGAAGCCATTCCGCAGCGTTGTCCAAGTTGTGGCTCACCACGTATTCGCTATTATGGCACCGGAACTGAAAAAGTCGCCGCTGAACTCGCAGACATTTTACCAGCAGCCCGGGTGTTACGCATGGACCAAGATACGACCCGTCGGAAAGGGAGCATGGATCGTATGCTCCAACAATTCGGCGCACATGAAGCTGATATTTTACTCGGAACTCAGATGATTGCCAAAGGCTTAGATTTTCCCAATGTAACGTTGGTTGGCGTGTTAAATGCGGATACAGCCTTGGGATTGCCGGACTTTCATGCCAGTGAACGGACCTTCCAGCTACTCACGCAAGTGAGTGGGCGGGCAGGTCGTGGGCAAAAGACGGGAGAAGTGGTTGTTCAGACCTTTAATCCGCAACATTATGCCATCACGTATGCCCAGCAACATGACTACGAAGGGTTTTACCGGCAAGAGATGGCGGTACGGCATGCTGGCAACTATGCGCCGTATTATTACACTGTGCAAATTCAATCTAGTCACAGTGACGAAAATGAAACCGCCAAGCAAATGTTTCAAATTGCAAGATGGCTTCGCCGACGCGTTGGGGATGAGGTTATCATCCTTGGACCTTCGCCCAAACCGATTGCTAAATTGCGTAATCGTTACTACTTCCAAATTATTTTGAAACTCAAAAAACGCGATAGCGTAGATACGTTATTAGATGAACTCCAAAACCGGGCACAAAAAGCTAAAGATGGTTTCCAGTTAAGTATCGATCGTGAGCCGGTCTCGTTTATGTGACAAATACGTTACAGAATTTATGTTATAATGACTAGTGGACAGTAAAATACTCGTGATGACGAGTATTTTTTCGTGTAACAAGCTATCTTGGCCAGCGTGTGATCAGTAGGCGTTGTTTGCCGTTAGCAGATGTGATATTCAGATAAGAAAAGAGAACAAACATGACTTACACCGTTGTATTCATGGGGACCCCAAAATTTGCGGTACCAATTTTAGAAGCGTTAGTGGCAGATCCACAATATGATGTACAGGCTGTGGTGACCCAACCAGATCGCCCCCAAGGGCGTAAGCGCGTGCTGACCCCAAGTCCTGTCAAAGTAGCCGCTCAGGCACATGATTTATTAGTTTTACAACCTGAAAAAATGAACGGGTCAGCGGAAATGGCTCAAATCATGACTTTAGCGCCTGATTTTATCATTACGGCAGCCTTTGGTCAGTTTTTGCCAACGGCACTGCTAGATACCGCACAAATTGCCGCTGTTAACACGCATGCCTCATTATTGCCTAAATATCGTGGTGGGGCGCCTGTGCATTATGCAATTATGAACGGAGATGCTGAGACCGGGGTATCAATCATGTATATGGTCAAGCAAATGGATGCTGGCGATGTGATTGATGTGGTAAAAGTCCCAATCACAACGCAAGATAATGTCGGCACAATGTTTGACAAGTTGAGTTTGGCCGGGCGGGATTTGCTAATGGCAACGCTACCTAAAATTGCGGCCGGGGATATTTCACCCGTACCACAAGACGAAGCAGCGGTCAGTATCTCACCAAATATTTCCCATGCGCAACAAAATTTGAATTTTACCCAAGAAACAGCCCAACAGTTGGATTGGCATGTTCGTGGGCTTTATCCAACGCATCCTGCCTACGTTCAGGTTGCTGGCCAGCGTATGAAGTTAATTCAGGTGACCCCATTACCAGAAACAACCGATTTGGCACCAGGTCATATTGTTACACGGACTAAGAAAATGCTAACGATTGCCGCCGCTAATCAGTCAGTGTTACGCATTGACCAATTACAACCAGCCGGAAAATCTGTGATGCCAATCCAAGCGTATTTGAATGGCGCCGGGAGCCAATTGGCAAGCGGTGATTTATGGGCAGAGGAACCAATTCATGAGTGATAAACGTGTTTATAGTGATAATCCCCGCGTATTAGCCGTCCAGACGTTGGCTAAAATTAAAAATGGGGCGTACTCTAATTTACAATTAAACCAAGTGATTAAACAACACCAGCTTGGTGAAGCGGATAAACGGTTGTTAACAACGTTGGTCTATGGTGTGATTCAACACCGATTGACTTTTGAGTATTGGTTAGCCCCATTTGTTGGTGACAAAAAGCTCAATCCGTGGGTACGCGAGTTGTTATATACCGCGCTTTTTCAGATGCAATATTTGAATAAAATCCCACAACACGCGATTTTTAATGAATCCATTGAAGTGGCTAAAATATTGGGACATGTGGGTACGGCTAAGTTTGTCACGGCTATTCTCCATAACATCAGTCGACAAGGACTACCGGATACAGCTGCGATTACCGATCCCATTCAACGTTTGTCCATTGAAGCGAGTTTGCCGGTTTGGTTGATTAACGAATTGGTGGCGCAAAATGGTGAAACAGCGACCCGTGAACTCGTGGCGGCAATTAATGAGGCGCCGATGCAATCGGTCCGGGTCAATACTAAGGTGACAACTGATGAAGCTGTGGTGGCGTCACTAGCGGCTGAAAAGATGACCGCAACGCCATCACGCGTTGCGGCACATGCTTATGTTGTCTCTGGCGGGCATGTGGCGAGTTCAACGGCCTATCAAAAAGGTTGGTTAACGCTGCAAGACGAAAGTGCCATGTTACCAGTGGAAAGTATGCGCTTGACCGCTGACGTTAAAACTGTGTTAGATGCCGCAGCAGCGCCAGGGGGTAAAACCACCCAAATTGCCGCGCTAGTCGCTGATGATGCCAAGGTTTTGGCGCTAGATGTCCATCCACATAAAATTAAGTTGATTGAACAGAACGCCGCGCGGTTACAAGTCGCTGACCAGATTGCCACACAAGTTTTAGATGCGCGAAAAGTGGCAACGGAAATGACGACAAAGTTTGACCGTATCTTAGTCGATGCACCTTGTTCTGGCTTTGGTTTATTACGCCGTAAGCCGGAAATTCGCTACGACAAAACGCTTGAAGATGTGCAAAACCTCGCGCGTTTACAGGGGGAGATATTGGATTCAGTTAGCCAAAATGTGGCTGAAAATGGTATGATAGTGTACAGCACTTGCACAATTTTACGTCAAGAAAATGATGACGTGATTGCGCAATTCCTAGCCAAGCATCCAGAGTTTGAATTAGTGAAAACGCAAACTGCGCACAACCTCAAAGCTGGTCGACAGGAAGCGGTGCTGCATATCTATCCCAATGATTACCACACTGATGGCTTTTTCGTGGCAACACTGCAAAAGAAATCAGGAACTAACGCCTAATATGCAAGCGCATGTGATAGAAAAAATAAACCTATGCAAGTAGCATTCCATACAGATTCTGGCGTCAAACGCCAGGAAAACCAGGACTATGTTGGGGGCTTTACGAATCAAGCCGGCCGTTTAATGGTCATGGTCGCTGATGGCGTAACGTCAACCCGCGGGGGTGAGGTCGCCAGCGCGATGGCTGTCGAACATTTTGGACATGCCTGGGAAACAACTACAATTGAAACAATGAAGTCAACAATTGATTGGCTAAAAGAAACGACGCACCAAGAAAATCAGGCCATTTTAGCTGCGGGCCAACGTTTTGAAGACTTAAAGCAGATGGCAACGACCTTGGTGATTGCGGTCATTTTTGATGATCAAATTGTGCTTGGTAATCTCGGTGATTCAAAAGCATTTTTGCTCCATGATCACGTCCTCACGCAAATTTCTTGTGATCACAACTTGAAAAATGAGTTAGTGCGTGCCGGAACAATGAGTCAAGCCGAAGCCGAGCACTTGGCGCAAGCCAACAGTGTGACCCGTTATCTCGGGGTCGATGACCGCGCAGATATTGAGATTGCACAATACCCATTTGTCGCAAATGATATGTTATTTTTGACCTCTGATGGCATTACCAAAGTGCTTGATGTCGGGACGATGACGGCCATTATGCAACAAGCGACGACACTCGATATGCGCGCCTATGAATTAATTTCGGCAGCAAATCGCAATGGCGCCCCAGATAACGTGACGGCATTATTAGTGAGTCGTGATAATGAAGAGGATACAAAGTAGATATGTTACCGGATACAGTGATAGACAACCGTTATAGAATCATCAAGTCGCTTGGTGGTGGTGGTATGGCCAATGTTTATTTGGCGCACGACGAATTTTTAGACCGCGACGTGACCCTTAAAATGATGCGTCTGGATATGAAAAATAACACTGATCTGGTCGAGCGTTTTAAGCGTGAAGCGATTGCGGCAACCGAACTGGTGCACCAAAACATTGTGCAAATTTATGACACGGGTGAGTATGAGGGGACGCAGTACTTAGTCATGGAATATGTGGACGGGATGGATTTAAAAACATTCATCGCCGAAAATTTTCCAATCCCTTACCAACAAGTTGTCGACATTATGTTACAAATTTTGAGTGCGGTGCAAGCTGCCCATGATGCCGATATTATTCATCGTGATTTAAAACCACAAAACATTTTGATTGATCGACAAGGTGATGTGAAGATTACAGATTTTGGCATTGCGGTGGCAAAATCATCCCAAGAACTGACCCAAACCAATACGGTGATTGGGTCAGTCCATTATTTATCACCGGAACAAACGCGTGGTGGGTTTGCATCCGCAAAGTCAGATATCTATGCGCTGGGCGTGATGCTTTATGAAATGCTCACGAAGCAAGTGCCTTATGAAGGGGACACCCCAGTCGCAGTAGCGATGAAGCATGCAACAGCAGAAATGCCGTCGGTGCGTGACTTTGATCCACGGATTCCTCAGGCTTTAGAAAACGTGATTTTAAAGGCAACAGCTAAGCGACCACAAGATCGTTATATGAGTGCGGCAGCGATGGCTGATGACTTGAGTTCAGTTTTGTCAGCACGACGCGCCGACGAAGAGCGCTTTGCGCCCATGTCAGAAACGTCTGATGATACGCGGATTATTCCGATGGCGCAAATTCAAGACCAGCTCAAAACGGGCGTTTCATCAGATAAAATTTTCCCAGACGAAGCGCCGGAAGAACCATCGGTGACTGATACCATTATTGAATATGGTAAAAAAGGCTACGCCATTAAAAATATTGCCAAAATCGTGGATCGGACGCCATCTTATGTTCGACACGTATTGAAAGAAAATGGGATTAAATTCCGTAAGGCACGGAAATGGCCTTGGGTAGTCTTGGGACTACTCGTTTTAGCGATTGCAGGCATTTTCTTTTTAAATTATCAATCCAGTAAGGTAACCGTCCCAGATGTGACGAATCTGAGCCAAGATGCGGCCACGAGTCGCTTAAAGCGCGCAGGGTTGACGGTAGGGAGTGTGAGTTCAACGACGTCTAAAAGCATTGCACAAGGGCACGTGGTCCGAACAACGCCAACGTCGGGTACATCAGCTACCAAAGGGGATACCATTAATTTAATTGTATCATCGGGCCGTGCCAAGGTGCGTTTTGGCGACTACGTTGGGACGGATTATAGTTTGACGTCAGCGCAATTACGTGCGCAGGGTTACGCCATTACCAAAGAAGGCATCCCATCTGATGATGTGCCAGCAGGCAAGATCATTGCCCAGTCAATTGATGCGAACGGTAAGGTGGATCCAACGCAAACGTCGGTGGTCTTTACCGTATCAACTGGCGCTGTCAAGATTGTGGTGCCGGACTTCACGGGAAAAGCAACGCAACAACAAGTACAAGATTGGGCGACGCAACATAACATTGTTGTCAACTTTAATACCCAATTTGATGGAGATACGAAAAAAGATTACGTGATTAGTCAATCCATTCGCGGTGGTTCAAGTATCACCAAGGATATGGTTTTGTTGGTCACGATTTCACAAGGTCCACAAGACACGAGCAGCTCATCAAGTAGTGCAAGCAGCACCAGCAGCTCAAGTAGTAGTTCATCAAGCAGTAGTTCAAGTAGTGCAAACGCGTCATCTAAATAACCACTTTGTCCACGCGCAAAGTAAATTCAAGTCGATTACGGTCGGCTTTTTTGTTACAATAACATTATGAAAACAGGACGCATTATCCGCTCGTTAAGCGGTTATTATGATATACAAACAAGTGATGGGACAGTTGAACGGACGCGTGCCCGTGGTGAATTCCGTAAGTCAGGACAAAAACCACTGGTAGGCGATTTTGTTGACTTTGAGAGTGAAAATGATGAGGGATTGATCTGGAAGATTCATCCACGTGAAAATGCCTTAGTACGACCACCAGTGGCCAATATTGATGTGGCTGTCATTGTGACGGCATTGAAGGAGCCAAATTTTGCACCGAACTTGCTGGATCGCCAGTTAGTTGCCTTAGAAGCCGCAAATGTCACACCATTGATTTATTTTTCTAAGTCCGATTTACTGTCACCGGCTGAATTTGAGCAAGCGATGGCTATTGCTGAGATATATCGCAAAATTGGTTACACGGCGATTTTACCGCAACCAGGGGCAGAAGATGTGGCCTTTGCAGCATTGCAACAAGCGCTATCACATCGGGTGGCCGTTTTTATGGGGCAAACGGGAGCAGGCAAATCAACACTGCTTAATCATTTATCACCAGAACTTGGCTTAGCAACGGGTGAAGTATCAAAAGCCTTGAGCCGTGGGAAGCATACCACGCGGCAAGTGACGTTAATTCAAGTTGATGATGCGCTGATTGCCGATACACCAGGTTTTTCATCTTACGAAGTATTTGATTTTCCCGCCGAT
>USIU01000059.1 GCA_900554745.1 uncultured Leuconostoc sp. | reverse complement strand
CCCATAGCGCCGGCATCCCCAACGATGGCACGGTATGACAAGCCGATGCGATCAAAAATAGCCGTATAAGCGGCTTCCATATCATGATAAGCTTGGTCCAAACCAGCTTGATCTGCACTAAATGAATACGCATCCTTCATAATGAATTCACGTGTCCGCAACAAGCCAAAACGTGGGCGGTTTTCATCACGGAACTTTGCTTGCAATTGGTACACGATTAACGGCAATTTCTTATATGACTTGATGTCATCCGCCATCAGTTGTGTAAAGGTTTCTTCATGGGTTGGCCCCAAAATAAAATCACGCGCTTGACGATTTTTGAACTTATACAAGGCTGGACCATAAGTTTCATAACGCCCTGACTTTTCCCATAATTCCGCTGGCAAAATTTCAGGCACCAACATTTCATTGGCATCAATCCGATCCATTTCTTCGCGAATAATGGCTTCAATTTTATTTAACACCCGTTGTGCCAAGGGCAAATAAGCAAACATGCCTGCTGCTACTGGTCGAATAAAGCCCGCCTTGAGTAAGAGTTGGTGACTTTTAACTTCTGCATCAGCTGGTACTTCGCGTAAGGTTGGCATTAATAGTTTAGATTGTTTCATGAGCATCCTCGTTTTTCCTTTGACAGTATGTACGGCGCAGTGCGCCTTGTCATTCAAATTCGTTATCTGAGTAAATCATTAATCGTAACGGCAATCATCAAGACTACCATAAAGGCGGCTCCGGCAACGGTCACGGCATTTTCAATATTTTCTGGTAGTGGGCGACGCCAAATGGCTTCAATTAAATTCAAGAGTAACTTACCACCATCTAAGGCTGGAATTGGAATCAAATTCATCATCCCTAAATTAATGGACAACATGGCCATAAAGACCAAAAGATTTAAGAAACCAGTCTTAGCAACCGTTGAGGTGGTCTTGGCAATTGACACCGGCCCGCCAAGTTTGTTCAGACTAAACCCACCACTGAACAAATGGGTAATCGCATACCAAATACGTTGTGTGGTACTACCAGTTGTTAATATACCATACTTTAGGCGAGCACCAAAATCGGTATACGTTTTTGGCGTAATCCCAATCAATCGTGTTGGCACCCCATCCACCTTGACTTGCTTTGGGATTAAAGTGAGCGTTTTTTCTTGCCCCTGACGTTGCACGGATAGGGTTAGCTTTTGACGCGTCGACTGACTAATCGTTGTGGCTAATTGTTCCCACGACCGGATTCTTTGCCCATTAATTGTTTGAACTTGATCATTGGGGCGTAGACCGGATTGTTGCGCCGGCATATTGGGCTGAACTGTGCCCACAATGGGTTGATTCAAAGTCACACTGGGTTGTAAAAAGCCTAATAAGCAAAAAACAACCAGCGCTAACACAAAGTTCATGACCGGCCCCGCCACATTGATTAAAGCCCGTTGATAAACCTTAGCGCTTTGTACCCAAGTATCTCGTGGCGCAATCTGCACGGGGATACCTTGTTTGTCAATGATTGTGGCATCATGGTCAACTTCAACAGTTACCATATCAGGGTCATCGGCACGATAACCAGTCAACGTAAGCGCATCACTCAAATCAAAATGATCAATTTGAAACGGCACGCCTTCCCCCAATGTGTCAATGCGGGTATCAATCGTGGTCACAATTCCCTGCGCATCAAATATGAGACGCACACGTTGCCCGGCATCTAAGTCTGGGGTCTCATCCATCCCAGCCATCCGAACATAGCCACCAACCGGCAAAACACGAATGGTATACGTCGTGTGGTTGCGACGCCAACTGAGTAATTTAGGCCCCATCCCGATCGCAAATTCACGAACCAGTACGCCAACTTTTTTGGCGGCAATAAAATGGCCAAATTCATGAACGGTCACCAAGACCCCAAAAATAACGATAAAAGCAATGATGGCTGTTAAATTCATAATTTATCCTAACATGCCCAAAAGTGACATCAACGGCATCACAATCAACATTGAATCAAACCGATCCAAAATGCCACCGTGACCCGGCAAAATGGGACCTGAGTCTTTCACGCCGTAATGCCGTTTGAAAGCTGACTCAATCAAATCACCCAGTTGACCCGCAATCGATAAGAGCACGGTAAAGGCTAAGAGTTCAATAAAATTATAAGCCGGCAACCAGTGACAAAGCGTGTACAAAGCAGGGACAATGATGACAGCCACAACACTACCACCAATTGAACCTTCCCAAGTCTTGTTCGGACTGATTTTAGGCGCTAATTTATGTTTCCCAATGGCACGGCCCACCATGTAAGCCCCTGAGTCGGTAATCCAAACAATTAACATCCCAAACATCACCGTCGCTAGTCCGACACTATCTGCTTGATAGAAATAATGGAAGCCCGTACCAATATAAAGCATGGCCAAGGTCAAAGCTCCAGCATCATCAAAGTTAAAATGATTCCGGACAATGATTGTATTGAGCAACATGAGGAAGGCTAACAGATAGAAAACAACATGTGCGCTTTGGACAACTGGTACGCCCCGCCAAAATTGGTTGGGTAAAATCAAGGCAATGACGCCGATAAATGCGATCAAAGCCTCAATCGAGACTAAGAAACGATGCTTCATCCGAAGGATTTCACTCATCCCAACAATGCCCATCGCCAAAGTTAGCAAAAGGAGTGGCATACCACCAATAATCAAGAGTGGTACAAATATAATTAAGGCCACCACGGCCGTGATTACACGTGTTTTCATGTCTTAGGACTCACTTTCATACGTCTCATTTAACCCGCCAAAGCGACGGTCACGTCGCGTAAACGACGCAATTGCCTCCAGCAAATCGTCAGCCGTATAGTCCGGCCACAAAACGTCCGTAAAATAAAGTTCGGCATAAGCTGCTTGGTAAGGCATAAAATTACTCAAACGCAGTTCTCCTGACGTTCGGATAAGCAAATCAGGCGCCGCAAGTTCACCTAAAGCAGCTGATTGTAGCGCCGCTGAGAAGCGATCCGGCGTAATGTCTGCCAACGCCAACTCACCAGCTGACACTTGTTGCGCCAATTGCTTAGCTGCTGCTACGATTTCAATTTGGCCACCGTAGTTCAATGCAAAATTCAAAATCATCCCCGTCCCGCCGGCGGTCTGCGTGATGGCATTTTGAACCGCACGCTGTGTACCTTCGGGTAACTGGTCAATATTCCCCATGACTTGTACGCGAATATTGTTTTTGATTAAATCAGGGACGAAGTCATTGAAAAAATCAATCGGTAGCTGCATGAGAAAATTGACTTCGTCATTTGGTCGCGACCAATTTTCAGTTGAAAAGGCGTAAAGCGTCAACACTTTAACACCGAGATCACTGGCGGCTGTAGCAATTCGCTTAACCGTGTTCATCCCAGTTTTATGCCCGGCAATCCGCGGCATCATCCGTTTTTTAGCCCATCGCCCATTGCCATCCATAATAATGGCAATATGCTCTGGAATTTTAAGTTGTGATGGCACAACTTTAGCATCTGTTTTTGTTTTAAAAAGCGCCAAGACGCCCCCTCCTTCATGCGCGAAAGCGCAATGGTATCTAGTTTATTTTACCAGATGTCTAGCCGTGGCACAAAAAAACGTGATAAGAATTTTCTTATCACGTTGATAACTTATTGCACTGTTACTGACTTCGCCAAGTTACGTGGGCGGTCAACATCCAAACCGCGATCAAGCGTTGCATAGTAAGCAATCAATTGCGCTGGAATCACCACCAACAATGGCATTAGTAGTTCATTTACTTCCGGCAAAACATAAGCATCGCCTGGCTTAGCTAATGACTTTGTCGCAAAGACAATAGTATTGGCACCGCGCGCTGCCACTTGCGCAATTTCACCACGTACCAGACCAGCTGTTTTGGCTTGTGTTAACAAAGCAAAGACCGGTGTCCCTTCTTCAATTAATGAAATCGTACCGTGCTTTAATTCACCCGCAGCGAACCCTTCTGTTTGGACGTATGAAATTTCCTTTAACTTCAAGGCTGCTTCAACCGCCACCGCGGCATCCAAACCACGTCCGATATAAAAGGCTGAATGACGGCCACGCAAAGCTGATTCTGCAATCGCCTTAAAGTCATCTTTTTGATCGATGATGACTTGCATTTCAACCGCCACTTTAGCCAATTCATGCTTCAAATCCAGTCCACTGTCACCAACAGCATGCGCCAAAATGGCTTCCACAATGATTTGAGCCGTATAGGCCTTCGTTGACGCGACCGCAATTTCTGGCCCAGCCAACAATGGTAAGGCAAAGTCAGCTTCGCGTGTCAAAGTTGAGTTCATCACGTTAGCAATGGTTAATGAACCGTAACCTTGCTTAATCACGTTGTCCAACACTTCACGTGAGTCGGCCGTTTCACCTGATTGACTCAAGAAAATAAAGAATGGCTTCTCACTCAACAAAGGTTGGTCATAAGCAAATTCTGAGGAAATGTGAACTTCCGTTGGCTTGCCTGTCCATTGTTCAAAGTAACGCTTACCAACCAAACCAGCGTGGTAAGACGTTCCAGCAGCGACAATGTAAATACGGTCAGCGGCCTTCATCGCATCAATAATCGCTGGATCAATATTTTGGATTTGGTTGTTGTCGTCAAAATAATATTGTGACAATGAACGCGCCACAACAGCTTGTTCATCAATTTCCTTTAACATATAGTAAGGATAAACACCCTTATCCGTTTCTGACGCATCAATGTCAATATGGAAAGGTTCACGTGAAATTTCGTCACCTTCAGCATTAAACAACGTCACGGCATCCTTATCGATAACGGCAATTTCACCATCCATCAATTCGATGAAATCTTGTGTCACATCAAGCATAGCAGCGGCATCTGAGGTCACCACGTTAGCTTCTTCCGATACGCCAATCAACAAAGGTGACTTCTTCTTGGCAGCATACATCACATCAGGTGTTTCCCGATCCATCAACAAGAAACCATAAGCTGAATTTTCATCCAACAAGCTAATCATTTGACGGAAAGCATCAAATGTTGAGAGGTTGTTTTCTTTTGAGAACTTATCAATCAATTGCACCGCAACTTCAGTATCAGTTTGTGAGTGCAACTTCACACCTTGCAAATACTTTTCACGTAATTCATCATAATTTTCAATCACGCCATTGTGGACCAAATAAAAACGGCCATCTTCTGACATATGTGGGTGGGCATTTTCCACTGAAACACCACCATGGGTTGCCCAACGGGTGTGGGCGATACCAGCAGTACCAGCGATACCTTGGTCTTTAGTTGCTTCTTCTAACTTGGCAACTCGTCCTTGCTCGCGGACTAAGTAATCACCAGCAGCGCCGTTGCTCACATAGACACCTGCTGAATCATAACCACGATATTCAAGCTTTTCCAACCCTTTTAACAAGTTTGGCAATACTTGGTTCACACCAGTATATCCAACAATTCCGCACATAGTTTTTTACCCTCTTTTTAAAATTGGTCAATACTCTATATTAACCTAACATTCACAATTTTAAAGCAACGAAATGACTTTGTCAACAAAAAAGTAAAATTGGTCTAGTTGAAAATAATACGTCAACCACGCCACCAAAAACACAGATTGACGGCTGCAAGTTGGTCCTTTTGTGGTAAACTATTAAAAAATTGAAAGCGAGTTTTATTGTGGCAAAAACCGTGTCCTGGCATATTATTAACGCCAAAATATTAGATGTCTTCAACTTAACTTTTGACGACACAGAACTTTGGATCGATGACCAAAAAATTATTTATCGCGGTCAACGTTCTGATTTACAAGCAACACAGACATATGATGCCAAGGGACAATATATCGTCCCTGGCCTCATTGACGCCCATGTTCATATCGAAAGTTCACTCTTAGCCCCCAGTGAGTTTGGTAAACTGGTGATCCCCCGCGGTGTTACCCGTATCTTTGCTGATCCCCATGAGATTGCAAGTGTTTCCGGTGTCTCTGGCATACAGTACATGTTAGAAGAAGCCCGTCAGTCACCACTACACATTCATTATATGTTGCCCTCTTCGGTCCCTGCGACGCCATTTGAACACGCCGGTGCCAAGTTGCATGCTGATGCACTTAAACCGTTTTATAGCGTACCTGAAGTCAATGGTTTAGCCGAAGTTATGGATTTTCCTGCGGTCTTTAATGAAGATAGCGATATGCACCAAAAAATCCGCGATGCCCAAGCCGCTGGAAAACAAGTCGACGGCCATGCGTCCGGCCTTTCCCGCGAACAATTAGCCATTTATCGTAAGTACGGCATTAGCACCGACCACGAAAGTGAAAACGCCAAACAAGCACTGGAACGCTTGAACGCCGGTTTTGCTGTTTTCGTGCGTGAAGGCACGGTTGAACGTGATGAATTAGCGATTTTACCCGCAATCACCACCGCTAACCAATCACATTTTGCTTTTGCAACCGACGATAAAACCGCCAATGACCTCCAACGCGAAGGGTCAATTGACTTTAATGTCCGCTTAGCTATTCAAAACGGTATGGCCCCAGCCATGGCCTTTACTATTGGCAGTTATAATGCTGCTAAAGCCCAAGGCTTAACGGATGTCGGCGCGCTGACTGATGGCTTTGTGGCGGATTTGGTTGTCATTGATCAATTAGACAACTTTACCGTCAAAAAGGTGATGGTCAACGGGCAATGGTATACCGAGGCGGAAACCACCGTGTTACCGCTGGCCAACCAATCGCTCAATTTCACGTTAACCAAAGCCGATTTGGCGCTACCTTTAGATCCAGCAAAACCGGCCCATGTGATTGGTATTATGCCCCATCACATCACCACCCAGCATCTCATCGAAAATGTGCCAGTTGTTAACGGACAGTTTGTGGCTGATGACACTTACGCTAAAATTGTGGTGGCTGAACGTTATCATCATCTTGGCCACGGCGTTGGTATTATCAAAGGCTTCAACTTGAAAAACGGAGCTATCGCTTCAACCATTGCCCATGATTCCCATAATGTCATTATTGCCGGGACCAACGATGAGGATATGATTTTAGCGGCCAACACGCTACGCGAAATGGGTGGCGGTGAAGTGGTGGTTCATAACGGCCAGGTGACTACCCTGCCCTTAGCAATTGGCGGTTTGATGTCAGAATTACCTTATCAAACGGTGATTAATAACGACCAACAACTCCAAGCCGCCTTTGCTAAAATTAGTGATATTCCATTTGATCCATTTTTGACCCTTTCCTTTATGGCATTGCCAGTTATCCCGAGCCTCAAAATAACGGATCAAGGTTTATTTGACTTTAATCAATTCACATTTATTACGATTCAGGATTAACCATTATGAAAACATACAGTATCTCACCAGAACACTTATTAAAAATTTTTCTC
>USIU01000058.1 GCA_900554745.1 uncultured Leuconostoc sp. | reverse complement strand
GTGCATTTCAAACGACTTTTTTTGCCGCAAAACGGCAGGCGGCCAAGCAGCTCTTAGCAACTGGTCAGGCACAACAGGTGATCAGGGCTGATGTCGATTTAGATAAGGCATTGGATATGTTATTTGGTGCGGTTTATTTACGCGTATTTTTGTATACAGAGGTTGTAGATACGGACTATATTACGGCAGTGATTGCTACATTTATGCAAGGTATTCGTCACGTTTAAAAACGAGAAAGGTCGTGTCACATGACAGATGAATTGGTGGTACAAGTTGCCCAAGGGCAGTTACTTGGGGTAAAAGAAGGTCAGACGCAAGCGTTTTACGATATCCCGTATGGACAGTTCGCCGAACGTTTTAAGTATGCTGCGGCACCTAGCCCATGGGTGGGGACCAGGCTGGCCACCAAACCTGGTCCGATTTTCAATCAAGATATTAACCGCTTAGCACCCGTGATGGGGAGTAAACAAGAAGAAAAAAACCAGTCCGAAGATGCTTTCCGATTAAATGTCTGGACAACTGGCGCACAAACGAAAAAGCCCGTGTTATTTTGGATTCATGGTGGTGGCTTTTTGACTGGTGGTGGGGCGCTACCGTGGTATAACGGGCAGCAATTGGCGGAAAACGGGGAGATTGTGGTAGTCACCGTGAACTATCGGCTAGGCGCCCTGGGTCATCTCTACCAACCAGGTGTTGCGGATGACAATTTAGCCCTACATGATTTGCTGATGGCGTTAACTTGGGTGAAGGACAATATCACGGCCTTTGGTGGCGATCCCGACCAAATAACCGTTGCTGGACAGTCAGTGGGTGCCTGGTATACACTGGCCTTATTTGCTTCACCACTAGCAAGCAACATGATTCATCGGATTGGGTTATTGAGCTTTCCAGGTGCTGCTGAACCGTTAACCACAGCAAAAGCGGCGCTGTTAACCGAAATTTTATGCGCGCAGTTGGGGATAGCTGATCCGGCTGAATTACGCCAAGTGCCAGTTGAAAAAATTGTGACCGCACAAGGTGCCGTGGCACTTGAAATGCAAAAACGGACCGGCGATCCCGTCCCTACAGGTTTTTATCCTTATATTGATGGGCACATGATTACTGGGTCCATTATGCAAGGCGCAATTGCACGTGCCAATGCTGGGACCCAGCTGTTTACCGGGACGACCAGTAATGAAACAACGGCTTTTTTCCAACAACCCGCCATGAAGGCTCAAGCTAATTATTTGGACATGGTACAAAAAACAACGGTCGATATTTTCCAAGCGCCAACACAGGGCCTGGCCATGGGGTTTGCGGCACAACAAGCCCCAAGTTATCTATATGAAATGGCATTTGCGGCCAAAGACCCGATGATACTGGCTTGTCACTGCATTGAACTGCCGTTTATCTTTAATGATTTTGGCGAGTGGGATAATGCGCCAATGCTGTCAGGCCTTGATACCGCCAAAGCCTATCCATTGGCCGAACAGATGCAGGCGTATTTTACCAATTTTGTGGCCACGGGCAATCCGAACGCAACTGATCAGCAAGTTTGGCCACGATTGACGACCAAGCAACCTGAAAAAATGATCTTTAATCAAACAATGACGGTTGAAGCAATGACCGACATGTCGTCTGACGATTAAACTTAACGGGAGACAGCCAAGCTGATGAGTTGGCTTTTATCAAAAAAGTGCTATGATAGGCCTATCTTATTGTAGGAGAAAAAGCATGTCACTAAATCGCGTCGAACACGCTCAAACAGCCAAGGAATTACAAGAAAATTTAAGCAAGGTTGCCTTAGAACAGGTGGCATCTGACTTAGGCACCACACCAGAAAAAGTGCTAGCCGTGAGCCGGCTTGAGGTGACGCGAATTGAAGAACCGTGGATATTGCGGAATTATCTCATCAAAGTGTTGGGAGCGGCTGTAGCGCCATTTACAGTGTTGACAGATGATTATCATCACCTGTGGTTTTTAGATGCCGCGTATATTGATCGTGCCCGACTTAGCTCATGAAGTGCCCGGAACGTCGCCCTTGAGGCGGCGTTTTTGTTAGGCATTAAAAAAGCTCAAGCCGCTGCAAAAAATTGCGGTACTTGAGCATCACACGTCCAGCTTAATCTAAGCGTGGAAATTTCAGTTTAAGGTTGTTGAAAATATAATCGATGATTGGCCGGACAATAAAAAAGAAAACTGGCACAGCCACAAAAAAGGTTTTGGCCCAGTTACCCACAAAGCCTGGTACGAAATAAGGATAAAGATTGCGGTGAGTTTCCGTCAGAATTACCATCATCACCGTGACGTTGCCCGTAATGACAAAAAAGGGAATTGAGACGTGGCGTGGAATGACTTTGTTAAAATGGTGTGGGAAAAAGTCATGGAGCTTTAAGACCAATGGTAACGTCACGTAAGTACGGAGGCAGTAAATGAACAGTACGGTTAGCGGATAAACCTTCAAAATGGTGAGAATCACCGGCCATGACACACCATAACGGATAATCGTATTATAGCTCAGCATAATCATCACCATGGTACTTACGATGGTAATCGCAACAGTATTGGGATGATGAAGAATGCGGGACATGAGTTTGTGGAATAGTGTCATAGGCAGGGCCGTCCTTTTCAATTTTTAATGTACATCGGGCAATGGCCCGTGTGCCATTGCTTAAGTTACCGTGTGTTAGCACGGCTAACACTTGTTATTTCACTGATAATTCAGACTTAACTATCATATCAAAAAGTTAGCGGAAGATAAAGCCATGATTGCGTTAGCTTGTCAAATGCTGCCATTTTGCGTATGCTAGAACCAACAAATAAATTGCAACGTTAGTGAGGATGATGTGATGCGTGACCAAACAACTTTTTCCGACTTTGAACGCGAAGCCATGCGCGAGCGGGCAGCCGAATTGCGCAAAACAAAAAATTCAGAAGCTGATTTACTCGAAAAAATTGCTGAAATGCCCGAAGCAGAGGCACAACTTGCTTTAAAAATCCATGAGATTGTCACCACAGTGGCGCCAGAACTACAGCCAAAAACGTGGTATGGCATGCCTGCCTATGCGAATGCGCAAGGGAAAACGCTACTCTTTTTCCAACCAGCAACTAAGTTTAAAGCCCGTTATTCCACTTTAGGCTTTAACGATGCTGCACAATTAGATGATGGTCAAATGTGGCCAACAGCCTATGCAATCACCGCTTTAACACCGGCCGTGATGACGCAAATTGAAATGCTGGTCAAGCAAAGTATTGGCCGTTAAAAAAGCACAGCATTGTGGTGTACACCACACAACGCTGTGCTTTTTTTATGGCTTTTTATTGATTTCTTCAAAGTCACCTTCAAATGTGTTCGGATCCTGCGGTGTTCGTGGTGGCTTCATAAAGCGAGCGCGAATCCAGAAGGCCAACGCAAACAGTAGCAACAAGCCGATAATGGCAAAGAAGTTTTTAATCACAAAACTCACAATCAAAATCAATACAATCGCTAAGAGTAAGCGGGGGATGATTCCAAAAGTGTTGGTAAATAGGAATGCGATAAAATAAATCCCAAGAAAGATAATCATTAATGGGATTAACAAAAAGCTTAACATGGTGAATCCTCCAAAAAATAAGGTTAGATTAGCGCCGTAATTTTTGTGCTTTTTGCGTGTTGGCAAAATGCACCTTGGCGAAATGATTTAAATCTAGGCCGCGATCGAGTAATTTGGCGGCGGCTTCATCAGCTTGACGACCGGCACCAATGGGTAATTGTAGGCCGGCTTCTTCACTTAATTTGTCAAGGCTATCGAGTTCGACAACGCGAGCCAAGATCGAAGCCGCAGCCACACTTAAATGGTACTGCTCACCTTTCGTGGTGAAATAGACATTGTCTTTGACGATAGGGGATTGCTGCGCTTGAGTCAAATACTTGAAATAAGTACTGGCTTGCGCAAATTGGTCAATGAGAATGGCATCCGGGGTTGTGGGGGCAATTTTTGCCAAGACCTTACCGAGCACAAAATTATGTGAAATCGCCTTCATTTGATTCACATTATTGGTCGGTTGCATTTGATTATACTTTTCTGGCATTAAATTCACAACATGATGGGGTAAATTAGCAATGATTTTCGGGGCAATTTGCCGCATTTTAGCATCCGTCAATGTCTTAGAATCTGCAATTCCGAGCTGTCGTACCCAATTCAGTTGGTCTTTTGGGACATAGACCGCCGCAGTGGTGAGTGGCCCAAAATAAGCGCCAGCGCCAACTTCATCTGAGCCTAAAACGGACCAATTGGCAAATCCTTGCGGGATATTGACGCCAGGGGCTGTCGCCTGTTTACCGGTTGCCTGGCGGCTGGCGTTTTGTTGTGCCGGTGTTTGCCAGTGAGCGGCTTCTTGAGCAGCGTTGGCGCCTTGAAACATCACTTTGCCCGACCGATAGGCTGTGATGGTTGTGGGGCCTTTTTTAGCGACAAAAATGGCACCAATGGGTTGTTTACCAGTGGCTAGACTGGCGTAAAAATCGGTGATTTTTTTTAATTGTGTTGGGGTAACTTGAATAACAGTTTGCATACTAGTCATTATAGCAGTTTTGGCTGTCTTAAATATGGTGTATAATGGATGAGATATTATAAGGATAAAAATAATGGCTTATCAAAACGAGAAACGACAATATCGGGCAAATTTAGCCGGTAAAAATTATACAATTTCTGGGCACGCCAGTTTACCACACTTTAAGGCGACGGAAACGTTATTTAATAAGCAAATGACGCAAATTAAAACAGTCGCCCCCAAGCTTGCGCCCGTTGATCAACTGACGCTACTGACATTTAACGCCCTGTCAGACCAACTTTACAAGCAAGCAGAAGTCGACGCCTTGCAACAACAAGTGGCAAAATTAGAGGCAGAAATTGCTCAGCTGCAACAAGCCTCAAAGGTCACAGCTAAGCGTGCGCCACGTAATGCGATTAGTTCAATTATTGATGATGCGAAGCAAGAAAGTCATGCGCGGACGACAGATAAACTATTTAAACAAGGAACGAACACATGATTTTACTTGGGATTACCATCATTTTTGTGTTACTTTGGTTGATTTCGGGCTACCGACATGGCTTCGTTAACGGCTTATTACGCTTAGCTTTGTGGTTGGTCGTGTGGTACATTGCGATTAAATTTGCGCAACCGTTTGGCCAGTTCTTGTCACGCTTTGTAGCAGGTCAGTTTGTGCGAACAACGGTGCCACAAGATGTGGTGAGTCACGGCTCGCAATTTTTAGGCTCAGGCATTGCCTTTAGTCTATTACTCATCCTGGGTGGGACAGTCAGCCATTTTGTATTACGCTCATTACATGTTATCCGGCACATTCCGATTTTAGGCTGGGTTGATGGCGTGTTAGGCGCATTATTGTATGGGGTAATTGGGGTCGTCATCGCCTTTTTTGCTCTCCAAGTACTCTCTGTTGTCCCGGATGTGTGGATTCAAGACCAGTTTTTAAGCACACCACTGTTGAATCAGTTGCTGGATGGCGTGCCGTTTTTTGCAGAACAAATTTATCACTGGTGGCTGTAAAACCACTACCTCATGAATCGTGAACGATTGAATCAGAACGGGGGCGGATCAAAAATGATGAACCAAAAAGTTTTAACAACACTTGAATATGACAAAATTAAAGCACAGTTGCAGGATTTTTTAGCGACACCAATTGGCCGTCAAGAGGCTGAGCAATTACAACCGGAAACGGATGTGGCGGTGATTAACGCTTGGTTGCAAGAAACCGCAGATGGGGTATTAATTGATCGCTTAAAAGGTGGGATTCCTTTGGCAAAATTAGCCGATATTACCCCACATTTGAAACGGTTGCGGATTAATGCGAGTTTAAGTGCCACGGAATTATCGGAATTAAGTACGGTTTTGCGTAATACGAATGCGATTGCCCACTTCTTTGACCAAATGGCGGATGAAGCTATCGGGGACTCCTTGCAAGTCCTGCCAGCGCAAGCGCAAGACTTGGCGACACTACCTGACTTAACACGGCAAATCGAGATCGCCATTGATGCTACCGGTCGAATTAATGACGAAGCTTCGTTTGATTTGAAAAGCATTCGTGGCAAGATTACTGGCAATGAACAAGCCGTTAAAACCAAGATGCAAGGTTATACGCGGGGGAAAACCGCGCAGTATTTGAGCGACCCAATCGTGACCATTCGCGCTGACCGCTATGTTTTGCCTGTGAAAGCGGAATATCGGAGTCAATTTGGCGGTGTGGTGCATGATCAAAGTCAGACGGGTCAAACACTTTATATTGAGCCACAAGCCGTGGTTGAACTCAATAATAAGTTGAGTGAGTTACGCGTCAAAGAACAAGCCGAAGAGCAACGTGTGCTGCAAGAATTGTCAGCTGCTTTGGCCCCTTACACGGATGAAATTGCCCGTAACGTAGCGATCTTGGGACATTTTGATTTTGTCAATGCCAAAGCTCGGTTGGCGGCGCGCTTAGATGCTATGCAACCAGTGGTGGATCCGGAAAATCATGTGGCGTTACAACAGGCTTGGCATCCCTTGTTAGATAAAAATATGGCCGTCGCCAACGACATTGTGTTGGGCGAAGACTACAAGGCCATTATTATCACGGGGCCAAACACTGGTGGTAAGACGATCACCATTAAAACGTTGGGCTTATTACAATTGATGGCGCAATCAGGTCTGTTTATTACGACAAAACGCCCATCAACGGTGGGCGTTTTCCACGAGGTCTTTGCTGATATTGGGGATGAACAGTCGATTGAACAGAGTTTATCCACATTTAGTTCACATATGGCCAATATTGTTGGGATGTTAGACCAAATCGATGATAAAACATTGGTGATTTTTGATGAATTAGGGGCAGGCACTGATCCGGCCGAAGGCGCCGCGCTAGCCATTGCCATTTTGGATAAAGTTGCCAGTCTAGGTGCCTACGTGATTGCCACGACGCATTATCCAGAATTGAAATTGTATGGCTATAATCGTCCAGAAACATTAAACGCTTCAATGGTCTTTGATGTGGAAACATTGAAGCCTACTTATCAATTTTTGATGGGTGTGCCAGGTCAATCAAATGCCTTAGCGATTGCTAAGCGGTTAGGCTTTGGGGATGATGTGATTGGGGCAGCGACGGCCTTAACGGATGAATCTGATCAGGATTTGAATCAAATGATTGCTGATTTAGTCGCACAACGTGAGGCGGTTAAGCAGCATGATGCTGAGCTGACACAACAGCTGAAAGCAACAGCTGAGCAATCGGAAGCTTTGGCTGCCAAAGAGGCACAGCTAGAACGTGATCGTGCACGGATTGTGCTTGATGCTAAAAATGAAGCCAACCATATTGTGGCCGCGACGAAAAAGC
>USIU01000057.1 GCA_900554745.1 uncultured Leuconostoc sp. | reverse complement strand
CGCAACGCACCGTCTGCAACAGATGCGGCAAGCATTGCGGCACTGTCGCTCAGTGTCACGCCCTCCTGATTTGCAACATAGAGCAGTCTGTCTGCTATTGCACGGGGCGGGATTCTGTGAAAATCGAAACGCTGACAGCGTGACAGAATTGTCTGCGGAAGCTTGTGAACTTCGGTAGTTGCCAGAATGAATATGACATGTTCGGGAGGTTCTTCAAGCGTTTTGAGCAAGGCGTTGAACGCCTCGGTTGTGAGCATATGAACCTCGTCAATGATGTAAACCCTGTATTTCGCTTCAATCGGTGCATAATCCACGTTCGCCAAAATATCGCGCATATCTTCAACGCGACTATTAGACGCCGCATCAAATTCTACAATATCGGGAATTTGGGCATCATCCGTTTGCGGATCAATCCCATTGACCTCACGCGCAAATATTTTCGCTGCGGATGTTTTCCCTGTTCCACGTGGTCCTGAAAACAGATAGGCATGGCCGGTTTGTTCTGTTTCAATCGCGTTTTTAAGTGTTTGGGTGATAACTTCTTGACCGATCATGTCATCAAATGTTCGTGGTCGATAAACCCGATATAATGCTTGATATGCCACTGTTACCACCTCCTGAGGAACTTTTTTTTGCAAATTACAACGCTAACTTACAAAAAAAGACCGCTATGCGGTCAATATGTACACAAGCACAACATCGAACATCCTTAGGGCTGCTACATTCCTGTCCTGACCCGGTTCGAGAGTCGACGCTTGCCTGCTTTACTATTATATCTAATTTTTAGGCTTTAAGCAAACACTTCGGCCATTTTCTTTGTAACCTTGGCTTGCCACTTGAAGTACGTCAGATAGGCTTTGGGTACCAAATATTCATTAACCGCTGCGAAATCATCGACGATGGAAACAATCCAGCTTTCACGGTATTTGGGCAACGCAATCGTAGCACCAAACATGTGCTTAACAATGATATCTGCCTCTTTATCACTAATATGCGTGATTTTTTGCGCATTTTTCAGCGCGATACGTGGGTGCACATAGGCATGTGACCCTTCTTCAAACTTTGTCACACGCCAATCATAGTAGAAAAGATCATGTAACAAGCCAGCCCGTGCCGTGGCTGTGGCATCAGCGCCGATTTTTTTGGCAATCACGTAGGATTGATAAGAAACTGAAATCGAGTGCCGTAAACGGTTAGAAAAATGATGTTGCGTATATTGTGCGAGTTGTTGCACTTCATCGTGTTGTAATAAATCATCAACAATTGCTAAATACTCTTGGTCGAGACGCCAAGCATTAGGATTTTGCATGTAAATTTTGCCTCTTTTAGTAAGTCTGATGCTATTATACTACGAAATGATTAATCGGGGCGTTACAATGTTTGCGATTTTTTATTGCGTTTCCGTTGCGCTCTAATTTGACCGAAAAAATCCTGTAATAACGCACCACCTTCATCACCACGAACTTGCGGATGGACCTCGACACGATGGTTCAGGCGTTCATCTTCCAACAGTTGATACAACGAACGGGTCGCCCCACCCTTGGCGTCATCAGCACCATAATAAACGACTGGGACACGGGCATTGATAATCGCGCCCGCACACATAATACAAGGTTCAAGCGTCACAAATAGCGCCGTATTTTCTAAACGCCAAGATTGCAACGCGTCATTTGCTGCTTCAATGGCCAGCAATTCAGCATGTGCCGTTGCCAGCTGATGGGCTTCCCGATGATTATGTACCCGCGCCACAATCTGATTATCTTTGACAATCACAGCACCGATGGGCACTTCGCCTTCAGTGGCAGCCAGTTTGGCCTCATTTAGTGCCACCTGCATAAAATAATCAATTTGTGCGTCACTAAATGTTGGTATCTGGCTCATAAGTGCTCTCCAAAATATAGTAACCCTTGTTTTTTGCAATCACCTCGGCATTACCAAACACAGCCGCCATATTTTTTTGTGCAGAGGGCGCCCCCTGCTTCTTCTGTAAGACAGCAATGAGCTTACCACCTGGTACTAAATGCTGCACAGCCTCTTGGAGCATCGCTGTGACGACTTCTTTCCCAGCACGAATGGGTGGATTGGTTAAAATCAGCGCATATTTATCCGTCACTTGTTGATAAATATCAGATTGAAAGACGGACACCAACTGATCGACACCATTGTTAACTGCATTTTGCCGTGCCAAGGCTAAGGCTCGTTCATTGACATCAACCATGTCCACCTGGCGTTGGCATTTTTTGGCAATGGCGATGCCGACTGGTCCATAGCCGGTCCCCAAATCTAACACTTTACCGTCAGTTAGGGTTGTTTTATCAAGAGCATCCAACATCGTGCGCGTGCCAAAATCAACCGTCGACTTTGAAAAGACCCCACTATCGGTTGTAAAGTGTAGATTATTGCCCAACAGCTCAAAATCAAAGTTTTGGAAATGATGCTCAGAGTTTGGGTTGGCCGTAAAATACATTTCACCGCCAATTTTTTCATTTGATGTGGTCATAACGACTCCTTATGTTTATGTACAAAAAAAGAAGTACCGAAGCACCTCTTTTAATATTGCGAATCATATCCCACACCGATTGGTGTGATGATAGCCAATCCGTGATTTCATCAAATGAAATTACTTCAAAGTTACTGATGCGCCAGTTTCTTCCAAAGCTGCCTTCAATTCGTTAGCGGCTGCTTCGTCAAGACCTTCCTTAACGATTGAAGGTGCGTTGTCAACTAAGTCCTTAGCTTCCTTCAAACCAAGACCAGTTGCTTCACGAACTGCCTTGATAACCTTAACCTTAGCAGAACCTGCTGAAGTCAATTCTACGTCGAAGTCTGTCTTTGCTGCGGCTGCGCCGTCAGCTGCACCAGCTGCGGCTACAGGAGCTGCTGCTGAAACGTTAAATTCTTCTTCGATTGCTGAAACCAATTCAGCCAAATCCAAGATTGTTGCATCCTTCAATGATGCGATAATCGCGTCTTTATCAAAAGCCATGATTAAATCCTCCAAATTTTTGTTTTGATGTTGTCGTTAGTAAAACTCGTTGCTGATTATTCAGCAGATGGTGCTTCTTCGGCTGCAGCTTCCGCAACTGGTGCTTCTTCAGCAGCAGGTGCAGCAGCTTCGCCGCCTTCTTCCAACTTCTCTTGCACAGCCTTAACAGCATATGCAAATGAACGGATTGAGAATTGGAATTCGGCCATCAATTGACCAAGCAAACCTTCGCGTGATGGCAAAGATGCATACTTGTTGATGTCATCCAAGTTAGCGATGTTGCCGTCAACAACACCACCCTTGATTTCCAACTTTTCGTTGGCGTCGGCAAACTTCTTCAAGATACGTGATGGCGCAACAGCGTCTTCAGTTGAGAAGGCCACGGCTGAAGGACCGACAAAGATGTCGTTCAATTCAGCAAAACCAGCTTTTTCAGCAGCACGTGTCAAAATCTTGTTCTTGATCACTTCAAGAGACACGCCTTCTTCACGTAATTGTTGACGCAATTCTGTTGATTGCGCAACTGTCAATCCACGAGAATCGACCACAACTACTGAAGCAGCGTTCTTGAATTGTTCAGCAACTTCTTCAACCTTTTGTGCCTTAAGCGCAATAGCTTTTTCACTCATGATATGTGATTCTCCTTCCTTAATATTATTTTGCAAAAGAAATCCCGTGCACCAAAAGACGCACGGGAAAAGTTTTTTTAAAACTTCCTCGGCAGGCTATTAAGGTACAAGTACCACCTGAGTCTTAGGCAAAATGATTTAATTCACTTAAATGATTATATCAAACCAAGTTGATACCGTCAAATCTTACAATGTGTTGATGTCTAATGTCACTGATGGGCCAAATGTTGAGGCAATTGATACGTGTTGTACGTATGTTCCCTTAACAGCAGCTGGGCGAGCCTTCAAAACAGTTTCAGCAATTGTCTTGATGTTTTCAGCCAACTTACCATCTTCAAATGATACACGACCAACAGGCACAGCAACGTTACCGTCACGGTCTGTACGGTAGGTTACTTGACCACCCTTGGCATCTGAAACAGCCTTTGTCACGTCCATTGTTACCGTACCAGTCTTAGGGTTTGGCATCAAACCCTTAGGTCCCAATACACGGGCAACACGACCAACTTGCGCCATCATGTCAGGTGTGGCAATGGCTGTATCAAAGTCCAACCAACCACCTTGGATTTGCGCAACCAAGTCAGCAGCACCAACAACATCGGCCCCGGCAGCTTCCGCTTCCTTAGCCTTGTCGCCTTGTGCAAAGACGATAACCTTCTTGTCCTTACCTGTACCGTTTGGCAACACAACCGCCCCACGCAATTGTTGGTCGGCTTGACGTGTGTCAACGTTCAAGTTGAAGACAACTTCAACTGAGGCGTCGAAGTTAGCGTAATCAATTTCCTTAACCAATGCCACAGCATCGTTCAAGGCGTAGTTCTTTTCAGCGTCAACCTTTGCTAAGGCTGCAGCATACTTCTTACCATGCTTTTGAGTCATTATTCTGCGTCCTCCTTGATTGCTGTACCTTCAACAGTCAAGTCAACACCATCAACAGTGATACCCATTGAACGTGCTGTACCTTCGATCATACGCATTGCAGCTGTCAAGTCGTTGGCGTTCAAATCAGCCATCTTGTTTTCAGCAATTGCACGGATTTGATCCAAAGTAACGTTTCCGACCTTCTTAGTGTTAGGTTCACCTGAACCCTTACCAACGATCTTACGCAATTGATCAGCAGCAGGTGGTGTCTTTGTCACGAATTCGAATGAACGATCATCGAAAACAGAGATTTCAACCGGAATGATTGAACCTGCTTGGTCTGCAGTACGCGCGTTAAATTCCTTTGTGAATTGCGCGATGTTAATGCCGGCTTGTCCCAAAGCTGGACCAACAGGTGGTGCTGGTGTTGCTTTAGCAGCGGCAATTTGTAGCTTAACTACTTGTGTAACTTTTTTAGCCACGATTTTTTCCTCCTCGTGTTGTGGTAGACGTAGCTTGAGTGCTACTCCCACGTATGCCGATGGCATACCAGTACATTATATAAAAAAATAGCGCAAATTGCAATACTTTTATTTAGGCTTCGTCCAAAACAGTGTCCACATCAGCGAAATCCAGTTCCGTTGGTGTTTCACGACCAAAGACTTCGACCGTTGCTTCAAGCGTTTGCTTTTCAGCATCGACACTGACAACAGTCCCTTCCATCCCGGCAAATGGTCCAGCAATAATCTTAACAATTTGACCCACTTCAACATCCAGGTCAACCACTTCACGTGTGACCATGCCCATGCGCTTCATCAACAAGTCCACTTCTTCAGGCAACAAAGAATTTGGCTTTGAACCGGCACCGTGTGAGCCCAAGAAACCAGTCACTCCTGGCGTATTACGGACAACATACCAAGCTTCATCTGTCATGTTGTAATCTTGTGGTGTGGCCATTTCAACCAACACATAACCAGGGAAATCATTTTCCACTGTTGTCTTAGCTTCGCCATCTTGAATCGTTGTCACTTCTTGTTCCGGTACCAAAATACGGAAAATTTGTTCCGTCATACCCATTGTTTGGGTACGTGATTCCAAGTTGGCCTTCACTTTGTGTTCATAACCTGAATATGTGTGGACAACGAACCATGACTTTTCAATGTCGTCTGTGTTAGGGGTTGCTACCACATTTTCTTCTGGCAATTCGTTATTTTCTGTCATTGTATTTGTCGGTACCCTTGCGGGTACACTGCCCTTTCTTTCATTCGATATAAAAAAGAACCTCTTTTAAGAAGTCCTTGCGTTAGTTACAGTATACTATATTTTCTGTTTTTGAGCTATTACTTCATGACGAAGTTAATCCCTTGTTGTAAAAGCCAATCCACGCCACCCAAGAAAATAGCAAAGATAATTGATACCGTGATCACTGTGACGGTTTCTTTTGAGGCTTGTGCTTCGGACAACCATGTCACATTCTTCATTTCGTTTGCAACATTTTTAAAGTATCTCACCATTGTTGGCTGCCCCCTTTACTTTGTTTGTTGATGCAATGTGTGCTTGCCACAAAAAGCACAGAACTTATTCACTGCTAAACGTTCTGTCCGATCTTTTGACAATGCTACTGTGTAATTGCGTGAGCCACATACTGTGCACGCGAGTGATACTTTTTGACTAGCCATAATTGGTCTCCGTTAAATTTCATTTCTAGCATAACACTTACCCGCATAAAACTCAACGCTGAGCCACACCGTATAAGATGAGATCGAGCAAACTTTGAACTCTAGTGGTCAGGTCTCGTGTATCGGTGAGTGCGTGAAAATCACTAAACAACGGTGCCAAACTGGTAATGTAAAAGGCACTCGCCATTTTGGCGTCGACATGTTGGCGTAAGTTGACGGCCGCTTGGTCAAAAAAGCGGGCAATTGGGCCAACATACTGGCGCCCAAACACCATGCCTAGTGTTTGTTTACTAGCTGGCGACAGGACATCAAAACTCCCGTGAATTAACGTAAAGACATCACGTGGATGCCGTTGTACAATCACTTTCGTCATGTCAACTAATTGGTCAAGCGGTTGCGCATAAGGTTGTGCCAAGATGGCTAACATGTCATCGGCGACCTGTTGCCCCACCACTTTGATTACTTCAACAAACAAGGTTTCTTTGTCACCAAAGTAGTGATATAAAGCCGGTTGGGTAATGTTTAACGCTTTGGCAATATCACGTGTTGTTGTTTGTTCAAATCCGTGCGCCAAAAATTGGTCTGTCGCAGCGGCAATAATGCGATCACGCGTCGCTGCATTTGTCTGTGATTTGGTTTCCATATTGTTAGTTTACACCATTTCAAATAAAATGCAGCATGACTTTCGTCACCCTGCACTGTTCTTTTAGATTTTACGACTGACTTAATTCGTTTTTGAAACTTTGGCGCTGCTGCATACGATAGTATGACACTAGCAAAATTGTCAATACCAGCCACCACAACGCTAAGATTAACAAATCTTGTTGCACTGCCCCACCAAAAATAATGGCTACCGTCACCCGGTACAAAGCAGCCAGCGGCACGACCGTCGATAACGTCTGTCCTGCGCCTAAGCTTAACACAAAGACTGCCTGCAAAACCAGCAAAACCATGCTTAACCACCAACCCGGTTGGCCAAGCCACTGCTTCAAGTACCAAACAAGACTCATCATCGCCCAGGCAGCCAGCAGTGTTGCCCCTGCCATTAACCAGAAGTTGCCAATCGTCACGTGCCAAAATGGCCCACTACCAACCATTAAGCCAACGGCTACCAAACTAAACACCCCCGCTAGCTGGAAGTTTTCCCACCATTGTTCTAAGGCTAATGCTTCTTGGCGGGTTGCCTTTAACGGCAATAATA
>USIU01000056.1 GCA_900554745.1 uncultured Leuconostoc sp. | reverse complement strand
AAATGTTTTAATGAAGTAAACTCATGACTGTCTGTCACGAAGATAGGTAACGATTTGGCAATTTGTTTAAGGTCTGCTATTTTGGTTTCTAAATCAACAACTAAATCAGCTTTTGTCAAAATGATGGCCGGTTGGGCACCGCTTTCCCAAGCGACAGAGAGGTAACGCTCGATGCGACTTAAATTGAAATTTTGATCAAGTGAGGTGGTGACAAAAACAATGTCGATATTGGCCGCAATCGGCTGAATAGTATGACTACTGCCAGAAGTGACACGTGATAGTAAACTTTTGCGCGGACAAACGCGATGAATAATGGCTATTTTATCAAAAGGTGAATGTGTTATTGCCACAACATCGCCCACAACAGGATAGGCTAACGAGGTGCTAATATTGTAAGCGAGCTGACCGGAAATTTTTGCTAACAAAACGTCGTTGTCCAATGCATGATGCTTAGCAACGGTATATAAGTCATGATTTTGTGACACAATTGTCGCAAAAAATGTGGTTGAATTTTTTTCTGACATATCAAGATCCTTGATTAAATAGTATCACAACCAGAAAAATAATGACATATTAACAAATAGATGTGCTGAATTAAGGAAAAATTTATCTCACTCTAATATATTGGAAGCAGGATTTTATTGTCGATGTCGTGGCTTATTTTCCGTGTCTACCTGGGAGCGAACATGGGAAAATATTCAGATGCCTCAAAATAAAGTGAAAAAAATCCAGTCATCACTGCTCGAAACCACAATACAGGACATCTCAACCAGACAAATGTTAAAAGGTTCTCAATTTTTGGTTTGGCGTTAACGAGTTCACGTTCTTTTAGTTTACATAATCCGGAAAGCTAAAAATAAAAATGCCGTCATATCAACGATTACACCGAAACAAATACCTTGACAAGTGGCGTGTAAAAACGTATAATTTTTTGTACAGTTCAATCGTGTCGCAGACTGTGGTCTGCGACTTTTATTGTTGAAAGGCGGCTATGGCAAGTCGAATCCCAGATGCCTTCATTGATGAAGTGCGTAAAAAAGTGAATATCGTTGATGTGATCGGGGAATATACGCAATTGGTCAAACGTGGTCGCCAGTGGAACGGGTCATGTCCTTTCCACGACGATCGGCATCCCTCGCTCTTCGTTGAAGAAAACAAACAGGTCTTTAACTGTTTTTCTTGTGGCCGTTCAGGCTCTGTTTTTTCTTTTATCATGGAAAAAGAGGGCCTGAGCTATCCGGAAGCGGTTCTATCTTTGGCTGAGAAAGCGGACATGCCAGTTGATCAACAATTGACAGCGCAAGCCGCGCATCCTATTGATAGTCGCACGCAAGCCATTTACGATCTGCATTCAGCCGCCCAACGGTTGTATCAGCATATTTTATTAAATACCACATCAGGCGAAACAGCTTTAGCTTATTTACACGATAAGCGGCAGTTATCTGATGCGGTCATCAAGCAATTTGGGATTGGTTTTGCGCCGGACGACAATGTGTTGTTGCAGTATGCCAAAGATCAAAATATCGCTTCAGATATCTTGCAGGCATCAGAATTATTTATTACAAACGATCAAGGCGTGATGCGTGATCGTTTTGCGGGACGGATTGTGTGGCCCATCAAGACGGCACGTGGCCAAGTGGTTGGTTTTTCTGGGCGTGCACTTGCGTCAGATAACACCATCAAATATATGAACAGCCCGGAAAGTCCATTTTTCACAAAAGGCAAAATTCTTTATAATTTTGATCGTGCTAAAAATCAAATGCGGCAAACCAATACAGCCCTGATTTTTGAAGGGTTTATGGATGTCATTTCGGCGGATATGGCAGGTAAAGGGATGGGTGTTGCCACGATGGGCACAGCCTTAACCCCTGAGCATGTTCAACAATTAGCACGGGTCGCCCAACGTATTTTACTCGTTTACGATGGCGATGAAGCGGGTCAAAAGGCAGCCAAGCGCGCGATTACATTAATTCAAACGCATGCGCAGCAAGTTGACATTGGGGTGGTCGCGTTACCGGACCAATTAGATCCCGATGATTTGCGGATTCAGCGTGGTCCGGCAGCACTACAACAGGCTTTGGAACAAAATATTCAGACGCCGATTGAGTTTTTGGTCAACGCCGCTCGGACTGGGAAAAATCTCAGTAACCAAGTGCAGTATCTGGCTTTTTTGCAAGAGGTGATGCAAACCTTACAACAAGCCACGCCGGTTGAACAAGATTTGCAACTCACCAAAATTGCCAATGAATTTGGTACGTCAAAGCAGGCATTGCAGGCTCAGCTCCAACAAACATTAGCGCAAAGTCGAGTGCAGCCAACTGCCAAGCAGCGCTATGCAAAACAAGCCACCAAATCCTATACGGATCAGATGGCACCACCGGTATCAGCTGCCAATGAGGTGGCAATGCCCCAAGTTGGGCAGCACTTAACGCAGGTCGAGCAGGCGGAGCGGGCGTTGTTGATGGCCATGATTAAATCACCACAAGTGTTAGCGCAAGTTAAAGCGACCGCTGGTTTTGCATTTGTGCATCCCGATTATCAATTACTGATGATGTTGGCGGCCATTTATCAAGGACAACATCCGGAGCCATTTGATTTAGCGCAATTTATGGATTTTATCCAGAAACCAGCTTTAAATCAAAAGATTATGGCCATTGATCGGGCTTATGGTGATCTCACCATTGAGCAAGAGGCCATTCATGATTATCTGCAAATTATTATGGAGCAAGCGCCGATTGCCGCACGTATTGAAGAATTACAACAAATGATCACGCTGGCTAAGCAACAACATGATGACACCAAGTTGTTGCAGCTCATGACCGAATTGATCAATATTAAGAAACAACAGTCAGGGTAAGTAGTCGTGGCCAAAACGCCAAGCACTAACGATTAACCCATACATTAGGAGAAGTAAGACATGGCAACTAATTTAGCTTCAAGCAAAATCTCAGATATCAAGGACTACCTTGATTCACAAAATATTTCATATAATAGCCGTGCCAAGAAAGCGGAATTACTCGCTTTGGCACAAGGTAAAACACCAGAGGAAGCTGCTGCTGCCGGTCGTGCCTCAAAGCCAAAGACTGCCAAAAAGTCAGGGATCATGAAGAGCCCTGAATATGATAAGGCAGTGAAAGCTTTGATTGCCGAGTATAAGCCTGCGAAAGAAGTGACTTATGCCACTTTGTCAGAACGTTTGGCAGAACCTTTCCATTTGGACGGTGAGAATATTGAACGTTTGATGGAAAAAGTGGAAGATGCTGGTGTGGCCATTGTGGATGAAAAGGGTGAACCAGCACCAGAAGTGTTACAAGCCAAGCAAAATAAGCCATCTAAAGAAGAGCTTGACCAAGCTGAAGATACGCCAGCAGGCATCAAGATTAATGATCCTGTGCGGATGTATTTGAAAGAAATCGGTCGGGTTAACCTGCTTAAGGGTGATGAAGAAATCAACATCGCCAAGCGTATTGAGGCTGGCGACGTGGAAGCTAAGCAAGAATTGGCGGAAGCTAACTTGCGTTTGGTTGTCTCAATTGCCAAGCGTTACGTCGGGCGTGGGATGCAATTCTTGGATTTGATTCAAGAAGGAAACATGGGCTTGATGAAGGCCGTTGATAAGTTTGACTACACAAAGGGCTTTAAGTTCTCAACGTATGCCACTTGGTGGATTCGTCAAGCGATTACACGTGCCATCGCCGACCAAGCCCGTACCATCCGTATCCCAGTGCACATGGTGGAAACCATTAACAAGTTGATTCGTATCCAACGTCAATTGTTGCAAGATTTGGGTCGTGAACCTTTGCCAGAAGAAATTGGTGCCGAAATGGATTTGACACCCGATAAGGTGCGTGAAATCTTGAAGATTGCCCAAGAACCCGTGTCATTGGAAACACCAATCGGTGAAGAGGATGATTCACATTTGGGCGACTTCATTGAAGATAACGAAGCCATTTCACCAGCGGACTCAGCCGCATATGAAATGTTGCGTGATCAATTAGAATCTGTTTTGGAAACGTTGACGGATCGTGAAGAAAACGTTTTGCGTTTGCGTTTTGGTTTGGAAGACGGTCGTACCCGTACACTTGAAGAAGTGGGTCGTGTCTTTGGGGTGACCCGTGAACGGATTCGTCAAATTGAAGCAAAAGCTTTGCGTAAGTTGCGCCATCCAAGTCGTTCAAAGCAGTTGAAAGACTTTATGGATGACGGTAACCTGTAAGTTAAAAAGTCACGTCACGCGTGGCTTTTTTTTGCGCCCTATGTTATGCTGGTATTTAGCGGTTCATCAACCATCCCGCTTAAAAAAACTAGGAGACTGCAATCATGCAAAAAAATTTAACCTCAACTAATGGCCGTCAGGCCCATAATATCACGTTAATTGCCGTTGTGGCTGCGATTTATGCTGCCATTACGTTTGTGATTCAACCAATCGCCTTTGGGCCAGTTCAGCTACGTGCCTCTGAAGGCTTGAATCATTTGGCAGCTTGGAACAAGCGGTATGTGATTGCCTTAGGTATCGGGGTCTTTATCGCAAACTTGGTGTCACCACTTGGCTGGATTGACTGGGTCTTTGGGACTTTAGGCACGGTGATTATGACAAGCGTGACCTACCTTTTGGCTCGTCGCGTTACTAGCGCGCTGGTTAAAATTATCATCAGTACGGTCGTCGTGTCGACACTAGGTATGGCGATTTTAGCCGCTGAATTTACGTTTGCCTTTAATATCGGGGCCAGTGGGGCTTTTCCTTCCGGCGCTAAAGGTGGCCTAATGGCACAATGGTTGGCTTATTATGTGAGTTTAGTACCGGGTGAGTTGGCGTCATTGATTATTGGTGGTGTCGTCATTTACGCGTTGAGCAAGATTGTGGATTTGAGCAAATAATGATTGAACAAGATTATCACAATAAATATATTCTGATGACCGGTGCCGCTTCAGGCATCGGTTTTTCGCAACTGGAAACTTATTTAGCGGCGGGGGCTGACGTTTATGCGTTAGATTCTCAACCTATTCCCTTGGTGCATCCACGCTTAAAAACGTATCAGATTGATTTGCGGGCACATGATGCGTTGACTGGCTTAGTCACTGAGCTGACCAGCCGAATTGCGTTTGATATTTTATTGAACACGGCTGGGGTGTTGGATGATTATCAGCCGTCATTAGCTATTGATTTAGCAGCGTGGCAGCGGGTACTCGATACGAATTTAACCCCCATGTTTATTTTAAGTAATGCCGTCCTACCGGCGATGCTAGCGCGTGGGTATGGGCACATCATTAATATGGCATCGATTGCGGGCTTTTCGGCTGGTGGTGGTGGCGCCGCCTACACAACCAGTAAGCACGCTATTATTGGCTACACTAAACAATTAGCATTTGATTATGCGCCACAAGGCTTACATGTTAATGCGATTGCCCCGGGCGCGATTGCCACGCCGATGAACGCGGCTGATTTTGCTGGTGAAGGCACGATGGCCAAACAAGTTGCGGCGCAAACACCTGCCCGACGTTGGGCAACTGCCCAAGAAGTGGCGGATCTAACGCTTTATTTGACCAGCCCACAAGCCGATTATATTAATGGGGCTGTTTTACCCATTGATGGCGGCTGGACCCTGGGCCATTAAAACCGTGGTGTGACGACTGCCATAAATGATGGTATACTGGATTTAATTTCTAGGGGGGAGACAAGCAAGATGTCGATTTTAGCAGAAATTATGGCCGATCCGGAAAACGCGGCCTATACGCAAAAGGGTTGGCAACCCATTTTTTCGGCACCACCAACGGCCAAAATTGTGATTATTGGTCAAGCGCCGAGTCAAAAAGTGCAACAGAGTGGCATTATGTGGCATGATGCTTCTGGCGATCGTTTACGTGAGTGGTTAGGCGTTGATGAAGCGACCTTTTATGATTCTGGTTTGTTCGGGGTGATTCCGATGGATTTTTACTTTCCGGGCAAAGGCAAATCAGGGGATAAGCCGCCACGTGCTGGCGTGGCGGAGAAGTGGCATCCCCGTCTCTTGGCCCAAATGCCAGATGTTGAACTCATGATTTTAATTGGTGCGTACGCACAACGCTATTATCTTGATTTAGCACCAACTGATACGATTACGGCAACCGTTAAAAATTATGCAGCGTACTTACCACGCGATTTTCCGATCGTTCATCCGTCACCACGCAATAATATTTGGCTGAAAAAGAATCCGTGGTTTTTGACGGACGTGGTACCAGCACTCCAAACAACAGTCAAACAAATTTTAACTCAACACGGTAACCAATCATCTTAGATGGTTGGTTTTTTTGATGCAGGTGACAATAGATAATAAAATTCAATTTAACTTTTATTAATGCTGGTTATGCGCTATAATAAGGTAAGTGATAATGTGTGACATATCACAAATTAATAGAAGGAGTCCAGAAAATGACCAAGCATTTCCCATAGCGTCAGTTCATGACCACTAATACTTGCCCAGAAACAATGTAGCGTTGCTTCCCGACACGGCTACTCAAAAACAATAGGAGAACTTAAATATGTCAATGAATGCACTCACAAACTCGGCTGCCACCCGTTGGACCAACATTAAATTTGGTCTTCAGGCCTTGCCAAAACAACTCAAACTGACCTTTAGTTTACGCGAAAATATTCGTGATTTGAAATCACTGACGAAAACATCGCGCATCTTGATGGGGTTAATGTTGATCGCTACGGTTGTAGCATTTGTTTTAGGCCAAAACTTTGGTTTTATTGGTTGGATTAGCTTAGTAACTGGTATCGCAACCGTCATGAATCTTATCCTTGTGGATCAAGGACGCTTGACCAACTATAGTTGGGGGGTCCTCGGTTGTGCGGTCTGGTTGATTGTTGCTTTAAATAACCATTTGATTGGGGATATTGCCTCCCAGTCCTTTTATTTCGTTATGCAATTTGTTGGTATTTCCGTCTGGCATAATAATAAAGGGCGTGACAATACGGTACAATCTAAAAAACTGTCACCTAAAAATGCGGTGTTGTATTTAATGATGACATTTGTGATTTATGGGATTGTGCTATTGATTAGTCATTCTCTTCATGGTGCCCAGATTTATCTTGATGCCACGCTGTTGCCGTTAGGCATTATTGGGCAAGTGTTAATGACCTATGGGTATCGGTCACAATGGATTGCTTGGATTGTATTAGATGTGATTAACGTGATCATCTGGACAAGAGCGCTACAAGCAGATCCGTCTGCCGGCGCCACGTCAATGCTCGCTTTGCAAATTATGATGTTGATTAATTCATTTTATGGTCAATATATGTGGCTCAAAAAGTCACAAACGGCTTAATAAAAAGCAACCAAATAAAATTTGGTTGCTTTTTTAATGCGTCAAAGACAGCGTACGCTGCCGATGACCATAAAAATAATTAAATAGACGACGTTAAGCCAAGTGAATGTTTTGAAAAAATGATAACTTGAGCGATCACGGTCAAACAGCTGATATTGACGTAAAGCAAGTAAATTGGCCAATGAGGCAATGAGCGTTCCTAAACCACCAACG
>USIU01000055.1 GCA_900554745.1 uncultured Leuconostoc sp. | reverse complement strand
AGACCAACTAGCCGACGATCAAGTCGATGGCATTTTACTGGCTGGTTATATGCGAATTTTAACGCCTAAATTAATTGATGCGTATGCAGGCAAGATTATCAACTTGCATCCGGCCATGTTGCCAGCCTTTCCTGGTCGTCATAGCATTTTAGATGCGTTTGAGGCAGGGGTTGAGACAACTGGGGTGACGGTCCATTTTGTCGATAACGGGATTGACACGGGGCAAATTATTGCCCAACAAGCTGTCCCACGCTACCCAGATGATACGTTGTTGGATTTGGAAACCCGAATCCACCAGGTCGAACATGTTTTATATCCCAATACTTTAGAACAGTTACTTAACGAAGGAGTTTTCTTAAAATGACACGTGCATTACTCAGTGTTTCTGATAAAAGTGGTTTGGTACCATTTGCTGAAAAGTTGGTTGCTTTAGGCTATGAATTGATTTCAACGGGCGGCACGCATAAAGTGCTTGCTGAAGCAGGACTTGATGTGATTGCCATTGATGACGTCACAAATTTCCCGGAAATGTTAGATGGGCGGGTGAAGACGTTACATCCACGTGTCCATGCCGGCTTACTTGCGCGGCGTGATTTGCCAGAACATATGGCCAAGTTAAGTGAATTTGACATCGAACCGATTGATATGGTGGTCGTGAACTTGTATCCTTTCAAGTCAACGATTCAAAAAGACGGCGTGACCGAAGCGGAAGCCATCGAAAATATCGACATTGGTGGCCCATCAATGTTGCGTTCTGCTGCCAAGAACTTTGCAGCCGTTTTGCCAATTGTTGATCCAGCCGATTATGATGTTGTGATTGACAAGTTGCAAACAGGCACAGTGGATGCCGCTTACCGTAAGTCATTGGCCGCTAAGGTTTTCCAACATACAGCAGCCTATGATGCCTTGATTGCCGATTATTTGACGACAACAGAATTCCCTCAGAACCTTACTTTGCCATACGAAAAGTTTGACGACATGCGTTATGGTGAAAACCCCCATCAAAAGGCGGCAGCTTACAAGACTGCTTTGCCAGAAGCTTACTCAGTATTGAATGCCGATATTTTGCACGGTAAGCAATTGTCATACAACAATATTCGTGATGCAGACGCTGCCTTGCGTATTATTGCTGAATTTGACGAAACCACTGTGGTGACGGTGAAGCACATGAACCCAGCAGGTATTGGTCAAGGCACAACTTTGGAAGAAGCCTGGGATAAGGCTTTTGCCGCTGATGACGTGTCAATTTTTGGTGGCATTGTGGCGTTGAACCGTGAAGTTGATGCCGCAACGGCCGAAAAGATGCATGCCATTTTCTTGGAAATCATCATTGCGCCAAGCTTTACACCAGAAGCCTTTGAAATTTTGTCAGCCAAGAAGAACTTGCGTTTGTTGACGGTACCATTTACCACAACAATACCACAAAAGTTAGAAGTAACTTCTGTCTTGGGTGGGGTTGTCGTGCAAGAACGCGATTTGTATACGGATGCTGAAACAAATTTTGAAGTTGTGTCAAAAGCGCAACCAACAGCAGAACAATTGCGGGCCATGATTTTTGCGCAAAAAGTGGTTAAGCATGTGAAGTCTAACGCCATTATTGTGGCGCGCGATGGCCAAACTTTGGGGATGGGTGCAGGACAACCAAACCGGATTGATTCGGTTGTCTATGCGATTCAAAAAGCTGAAACAAAGCCAGGCTTTGATGAAGCGGTCTTGGCCTCAGATGCCTTCTTCCCAATGGATGATTCTGTGCAATATGCAGCAGAACATGGCATCAAGGCAATTGTTGAACCAGGTGGTTCAATTAAGGATAAAGACTCAATTGCTAAAGCCAATGAATTAGGCATTGTGCTCGTCTTCTCTGGTACACGTCATTTTAAGCATTAAACTTTTAAACGCCCTTTGGGGCGTTTTTTTGTATGTTATAATGCCAAAAGAGGTAGGAAGATGACAAGAACAACGCCCGTCGAATTAACGAATATGATTATGATTGAAAATCCCCAGACGCATGAGATTTTAGTCGAAGACCGACAAAACCCGACTTGGCCGGGGGTCACTTTTCCTGGTGGGCATATCGAAGCAGATGAAACCATTGTGGCGAGTGCGATTCGGGAGGCTTATGAAGAAACAGGGTTAACAATCGAACAGCCGCAATTGGTCGGGTTGAAAGAATGGCCGTTAGAAAATGGGCAACGGTATATCGTCTTTTTGTTTAAGGCCACACAATTTCAAGGCGACATTAAATCTGGGCGTGAAGGGCAAATTTTTTGGACAACGCGCGAAGCGCTAACAGCTATGCCCTTACCTCCAACGTTTAAAGAAATGTTGCCCGTTTTTGACAACCCAGAAATGACTGAATTGGCATTAGGACCCAACATTGACGGTAAGCGATCGTTAACGTGGTTGTAAGCGGATACATTCTGAATGTTCGTTTATCTCGCAGGTAACAGTTAAATCGTTCGTGAATAACGAACGATTTTTATATTTGTGAGAAAAAGATAATTTATACACGAACACAAGCGGCAAAATTTCTGCTAAACTAAGTATATAGTTTGATATTTAGTAGTCAGTTTAGAGGATAATATGAAAAAAGTATTAGTAATTGGTTCAGGTGCTCGGGAGCACGCACTCGCGCAGGCTTTTTTGCGCAGTGAACAGGTTGAACAAGTTATTGTCGCCCCTGGTAATGATGGGATGACTGATGCCGGTTTGCGGCGGGCTGCCGTTGCCGTTACGGATTTACAAGGATTACGTGATTTAGCTGTTGCCGAAGCCGTTGATTTGACATTTGTTGGGAATGAAGAGCCACTGACATTAGGTGTGGTTGATGTGTTCCGGCAAGCGGGTTTGTCAATTTTTGGCCCAACGCAGGCAGCCGCACAATTAGAAGGGTCAAAGTCATTTACAAAGCGTATTCTTGACCAATACAACATTCCAACAGCGCAGTCACGAACAGTGACGGATCGCGCAGCTGCTCAAGCGGCCGTTGCTGAATTTGGGTTGCCAATTGTCTTTAAATTGGATGGTTTGGCCTTGGGAAAAGGGGTGACGATTGTCACCACTGCTGAGCAAGCCACCAGTTATTTAACGGACTTGTACACCCGTCAACCACAAGCAAAATTGGTCATTGAAAGTTATCTTGATGGTGTTGAATTTTCAATTTTTTCATTAGTGGGTCAAGATGGCGTGGTGACGCATGCTCCCTTGGCACAAGACCACAAACGACGCTTTGACCAAGATAAGGGACCTAATACTGGTGGTATGGGGGCCTATAGTCCGGTACGTTGGTTGTCGCCAGCCGTTCGCCAGCAAGCCATTGACACGTTAGTCATGCCGACGATTGCCGCTATGGCAAAAGAAGGGACACCGTTTACTGGCATTTTATATACTGGGGTGATGTTAACGGCTGAAGGACCTAAAGTCATTGAATTTAACGTGCGCTTTGGTGATCCGGAAGCACAAGTCGTGTTGCCACAGTATACTGGTGATTTTTATCAGTTAATTGTAGATTTACTCCAGGGTCAGTCAGTTGTGCCAGAATGGCAAACGGAGGCGGTGTATGTTGGCGTTGTGTTGGCCGCTGCGGGTTATCCTGAAGCACCGGAAAAAGGCGCAAGTGTCCCAACTACCAGTGATGTGGCACCATTAGTGATTAACTATGCCGGGGTGACGGCAGGTCTTGCCAGTGGTGGTCGTGTGGCAACCGTGGTGGCCCATTCAAAAGATGCGCAAACTGCTCAGCACACTGTGTATCAAACGCTTGATCAATTACAAACAGCGTTACAGTACCGGCATGATATTGCTTATCAGGCTGTACAACATGAGACGACGGCACAATAAATGAGAAGTGCAGTGAAACGAGGATAACAAGATGCAAACAGATATTGAAATTGCCCAATCAGCAACTGTTAAGCCCATTACAGAAATTGCCGCTACGGCAGGGTTAGCCAGCCATGAAATTGAACCTTACGGTTTTGATAAAGCGAAAATCAAGTTGGACCCAACCGTGCCACGTTCTAACAAGTTAGGCAAACTTATTTTAGTCACATCGATTAATCCGACACCAGCTGGTGAGGGAAAGTCAACGGTGACCGTCGGGTTAGCCGATGCGTTGGCAATGGCTGGTAAAAAGACGATGATTGCCCTTCGTGAACCGTCACTTGGTCCGGTGATGGGGATGAAAGGTGGTGCAACCGGCGGTGGCATGGCACAAGTGATCCCGATGGCGGATATTAATTTGCATTTTACAGGTGATTTTCATGCGTTGACTTCGGCACATGATACAATTGCCGCTGTGTTGGATAATAGTTTACAACAAGGTAATCCATTAAATATTGATCCGCGTCGTATTATTTGGAAGCGGGTGCTTGATATTAATGATCGCGCGTTGCGTCATATCACGATTGGGATGGGGGGGCCGACATCTGGTGTGCCCCGTGAAGATGGCTTTGATATTACTGTTGCGTCCGAGTTGATGGCCATTTTGACTTTATCAACTGATTTGATGGACCTGAAGGCGCGGGTAGCGCGGATTGTGGTTGGCTATACTTACGACAAAGCACCCGTGACGGTAGCAGATTTGGGGATTGCTGGCGCGATTGCTGTTTTGTTAAAAGATGCTATCAAGCCTAATTTAGTTCAGACACTAGCGCATACGCCAGCCATTATTCATGGTGGGCCGTTTGCAAACATTGCGCAAGGCACCAACTCGATTTTGGCAACTAAGACAGCGCTCCAGTTAGCTGATTATGCCGTCACAGAAGGCGGCTTTGGGGCAGATCTTGGGGGAGAAAAGTTCTTAGATGTGAAAGTGCCGTTGCTTGGTAAGACACCGGATGCCATTGTCGTTGTGGCCACAGTCCGCGCCTTGAAGCATCATGGGGGTGTCGCGCTAGCTGATTTAGATACTGAAAATATCCCGGCACTAACAGTTGGACTGGAAAACTTAGGGCAACATTTGTTGGCTATGGGCCGTTACGGTGTGCCAGTGGTAGTGGCCATTAATCGTTTTACGGCTGATACTGAAGCTGAAATTCAAACGATTAAGGCTTATACCGAACAGTTTGGGGCAACGGCGTATACCACGGAAGTCTGGGCCAAAGGTGGTGCTGGTGCGCAAGAACTCGCCGCAGCGGTGATTGAAGTAGCTGATCAAGAAGCCGACTTTACACCGTTGTATCAACCGGATGATGAGGCGTTGGATAAGCTAAACGCCATCGTGACAACAATCTATGGCGGTGCAGGGGTGGCATTATCTGCAACAGCACAAAAACAGCTCGCAGAATTTAAAGCGCGTGGTTGGGATAAGTTACCGATTATCATGGCGAAAACGCAATATTCTTTCTCGGATGATCCTAAAAAACTCGGGGCGCCAAAGGACTTTGTCATTCACATTCGGGAATTTGTGCCCAAATTAGGTGCTGGCTTCTTAGTTGCCCTAACCGGTACGATTTTGACGATGCCGGGCTTGCCAAAGCATCCAGCGGCATTCGATATTGATATTGACGAAACGGGTAAAATAACTGGCCTCTTTTAAAACATAACGTTAGTGGGGGAACTGCTAGCGTTTTTGGCGTACACGTAAACGGAAGCGAGGAAGTGGTACAATGGCACATTTGACAGTTAATTATTATTCACAAGTATTAGGAATGGATCGCGTGATGCAGGTGATTTTACCAGAATTATCCGATCACATGCCGGGCTGGACGGCCGCTGACTTGCAAGATATCCCAGTTTTATATTTATTGCATGGGATGTCGGGCGACCAGGCCGTTTGGTCACGGCGAACGAGTATTGAACGGCTTGTACGACAAACGCCATTGGCGATTGTCATGCCATCAACGGATTTGGCATGGTATACCAACACCCAATACGGTATGGCTTATTTTGATGCCTTGTGCGACGAATTACCCCAAAAGATCGCAACCTTGTTCCCACAAATTTCACAAAAACGCGAGAAAAATTTTGTCGCTGGCTTGTCAATGGGGGGCTATGGTGCTTTTAAAATGGCTCTGGCGCGTGATCGATTTAGCTATGCCGCGGCACTGTCGGGCGCGTTGCTCGGTGATCCTAATTTCCCCGAGCGCACGACGTGGCAAAGCCCGGCTTATTGGTCAGGGATCTTTGGTGATCTAGATCAGTTCCAAGGGTCAGAAAATGATCTCGTCGCGCTTGCGCAAAAACAAACGCAAGCACAAGTCGATCTGCCTAAACTGTACGCCTGGATTGGGGAACAGGATTACTTATATCACAATAATTTAACCACCATCCCACAAATTCAAGCCCTAGGCTACGATGTCACTTTTGAAACCAGCCCAGGAACCCATGATTGGTATTACTGGGATAAACAAATCGAACGGGTCCTCGATTGGTTACCCATTAACTACCAACCAGAAGAACGGTTATCTTAAGCACGAACACTTAAAGTTCGTTTTTTTTTATTTAATTTGTATTATTTATTCTAATTGTACGTCATTTGTTTACAAAAAACGAAATATATGATTAAATGATAAGATAAATCGTGAGGAGACGGAAAAATGGAAAATAAATGGCTGCGGGCAGCATTGCCAGCGTTATTAATTCATGGCAGTATTGGGACGGTCTACGCGTGGAGTGTGTTTAAACAAGCCATTGCCGATGATATTGGCGCATCAGTGGCTAATGTGGAATGGGCGTTTTCAATTGCTATTTTATTTTTAGGGTTATCGGCAGCGGCTTTGGGTCACTTTGTGGAACAAGACATTAAGAAGTCGGCCATTTTGGCAACTGGCTTCTTTGTGGCTGGCATGATTGGGACAGGATTTAGCATTCAGCAGAAATCATTGCTAGGGATTTATCTCTTTTATGGCGTAGTCATGGGGATTGGGTTAGGGATTGGTTACTTAACACCGATTAAAATTTGATGCTTTGGTTTAAAGAGAATAAAGGTCTGGGAACGGGCTTGGCAGTGGCAGGGTTTGGTTTGGCCAAGATGATTTTTTCACCTGTGATGATTGAACTCCAAGTCCGGATTGGTTTGTGGCAAATGTTTGTGATTTTAGGTGGTGTCTTTGCCGTGATGATGCTGACGGGGGCTTGGTTGATTCGTAAGCCGGCTGATTGGCAAGAAAAGCCCCTCAAGCAGCGTTTTAATCCCATGGCATTACTCAAGAACCACAACTTCATGGGAATTTGGGTGATGTTTTATTTAAACATCACCGCCGGATTAGCCATTATTTCTCAAGAAAAAGATATTTTAGCTGGGTTAAAAACACCAACTGGTACAGCGGCATTTTCGCTTGCCGCAATTGCGGTAGTGATCAGTGTTGATGCCTTCTTTAATGCCGCGGGACGAATTGGGTTTGCAAGTTTTTCAGATCGGTTGCAAGATCGTAATACCATTTATCAAGTGATTTTTATCCTGTCATTAGGCATGGCATTGTTGGCCTTTTTCTTACCAGACCAAAGTGCAGTGATGCCTGTTGTCATTGTGGCGACATTCTTTACCATTAATGCTGGTTACGGCGGTGGTTTTTCAGCCTTACCGCCATTACTAG
>USIU01000054.1 GCA_900554745.1 uncultured Leuconostoc sp. | reverse complement strand
TCCAGTACCTGATATAAAATATCCATCGCAGTATCGTGGTCTAGTGCAGCGGTCGGCTCATCAATCAAAATAATGCGTGGCTTTTTTAAGATTAAGCGCGCAATTGCGACACGTTGTTGTTCACCACCTGATAGTTCATAAATATGTTTTTTAAGGTAAGTTTCCGATAAATTGACGGCCGATAATGCCTGTCCCATCTCTTGCATCTCTCGTTTTTGGATACGATGTCGAAAAACCAGTGCCAAATTGTCAAAAACCGTTTGATCTTCTAGCAGCGCGTAATTTTGAAACAGATAGCCCAAATAGTCACGATAAAATTGACTTTTTTTGATGGTCTGTAAATGATCACCAGCATACGTCATGGTGCCACGATAATCCTCATCAAAACGTGCAATCATATTTAAGATGGTTGATTTACCAGCCCCAGATCGGCCACGTAAAATATATTTCACACCAGGATCAAAGGTTACTGACAAGTTGTCAATAATTTGATGTGACCCAAACTGCTTACTCACATTTTCCAAAACTAGCGTCATAATTCTCCCTTAAGTATTAAATAGCTTTGCTTTTCATTCACCATAATGCGGTACGTAAAAAATAACAATAGACAACTGATGATCAGCATAACCGTTATCAAGATATCAGGTTTCGAAGTCGCGTAAAAAATACCTGGCAACAACGCACATGATAACATGACATAAATTTGACGATACCGATGAATAAAACTTATGCCATAAACCTGTTTCACAAATAATTCTCGGCGATAGGCCATAAATATGATATAAATAGTAAACAAACCACACAGTAATACCACTAAGACTGCCAGTATTAAACTACCTAGTAAGATATTTTGTCGCAATAAATAAGTTTGTTTTAGAGATGAGCGTAGCTGATTCGTACTACTGACATCTTGTATACTAGGTCCCAAAACCGACACGACTTGGTTCTTATTTTTTTCAGAAGCAAAGTTGACCATGACGTTTCGTTGTGACAACCATGACAACAAATTTTGCACAATAAGTGAATTAGCATGTTCTTGTGTAGTTGCCATAGTGTTATCTGCCTGCGTTAAGCTGGCATGCTGTACGGCATGGAAGTTGATCACCAAGATGTGCTTTGGTTTTTGGTTAGCAAATGACTGCTCCTGCGTTGTATTCAGAAAAACATAGGTTGACGTGGGTTGCATTTTTTTAACCACGATATCGGCAACGTTAATGCCATTTGGACTCGCATAATTTTGTTGTATTTGTGCTGGCGATAAATTTTCTGTCGTCAATAACGTTACGGGCGCACGAAAATCATCTGCTGTGAACTGTTTGCCAGTCACTGAACGTATCTTTTGCTCATTAAAATAAGTCGGATTCACATAAAGATCACGGGCGTATTGTTGCTGACGCCCCATGGTGATCTTAGGGCCTTGGTATGGCGCAAACATGCTCATTAACAATTGTGATTCATCTAGCTGATTAAGCAATGACTGGCTTGTTTTAGTTTGCACATCATCTTGTTTAGACATGGTGTGCAGGGTTAAAACTGAAAAATGGGCGATTTTTTCCCATTTTTGTTGACCTTGTCGCATGAAAGTGATTTGTCGATTCTCATGCTGCGCCATAGCTAATGTCGTGACAAAATTAATAAATGTCAGGGCTAAAATGAGACAGGCTACCATTGGTACCAAGACTTGTCTCCCGCGACCTTTCAGAACCGCTACAAGTTTACCACGATTGAACAGTAGGGTTAATATCGTCGTACTGATGACAACAGCGCCAAAAAATGGTAACAAAATGACATTCATCATGATTAATTCATAACGAATCATCTCAGGTAGCAACAACCATAAAGTACCGGCAACGATAGGCATCGTCATGAGATAAGCAACAACATAAGCTTTGACGTTTGACCACAAAATCGTCAATAACGCCGTCCCTTTGGTTTGTCCTTTTAAAAGTTGTTGCATCACAAATTGCCGTCGTTGCTTAAAAATAATAAAACTATTCAGAATCACAATAACTAAGAAGAACATCACCAGCAAAACATCTAACCGTGAAACAGCCAATTGGCCTAGGAGATCCGACACCACTGCCGGTACAGCTGTTGGGTTATAGACCATAAATTGAATATTATTTTTGGACAAAAATGCCAAAAATGCTTGACGATTGCCCGTCTCAAAGACACCATAGTCAGACAACACATCTCGATCTGCGATATGTTGTCGCTTTTCAATATGATGCGTCGGTAGCCCAACCATGTGCTGCTTTGGATGACCCAATAGATAACTCTTTGGCACGATTTTGCCATCAAATTCTGGGTAGACACGTTTAACGATGACCAAGTCATGTGCCTCTGCATACGATGTGATTGCTTGATTTAAGGTGGCTGTGCGTAATTCACTGCCATTATTTACAATTGTCAGATTGGTGGGTGTGCCAAAATAAGCTGCATCTCTCGCATACAGCATAGCTGCGGTCAAAGATAGCACACTCACACAGCAAATAAAAAAAACATAGAGGCTATTTCTTAACTGGCGTAAACGTTTCATTCGATTTTAACCACGTCACCAGAAATCATAATATGCTTTATTTCCAAATAAGCTCTTTGGAGCCGAAGCTTGTGCATCATATCCTGGACTCGTTCGACCACTCGAGGCAAAATATCGACCAGAAACAGATGAACTGTGGTTACGATAATTATGAAGGTAATACGACCAAACATAATAACTCCCGACCCCGTGACGCCAGTCACCTCCGCCTACTTGGTCCGCATGGGCAAAACTAATACCCGAAAAAATGCCACTAGCTATCACACCAGTTAACATCACTTTTTTAAATCGATCCATATAACAGAATCCCTCATCTTTCTAACGGTGTTTATCGCGAACCGTTACCAACATGATACCCAATGGCAATCCCTTTTTTGTCAATAATATCGTGATCCCGCCATCGATTAATTGATTGACATTGTTATAAATTGATGTTATGCCATCTCATACCGATTGGCTGTTTCTCGTCACAACTTATGCTATACTGGGAACATTAATCAAACGGAGTGTATGTCATGATCATTCGAGTTGCCAACAAAGATGATGCCCAACAGCTACTTAATATTTATGCGCCCTACGTATTAGCTAGTACATTTACTTTCGAATACGATATCCCCAGCTTGCAAACATTTGAACACCGCATTACGACAACCCTTCAGACACATCCCTATCTTGTGGCCGAAGAAAACGATACGATTTTGGGCTATGCTTACGCACATCCCTTAAACGAACGTGAAGCCTATCAATGGACAGCTGAGCTCAGCGTCTATGTTGGCCCGACAGCAAAGGGACGTGGTGTGGGCAAGCAACTTTATCAAGCACTCGAACAGTATCTGAAACAACAAAACGTCAGTCAAACCATTGCCGTCATTACGGCTGAAAACACACGTAGTCTTGCCTTTCATGCGCATCTTGGCTATCACCAAGTTGGACAATTAGCGCACGTTGGCTTTAAGCATGGTAAATGGCTGGATGTTGCCTGGCTGCAAAAAACATTAGTCACACCAACCGATACACCTGCACCGTTTATCCCTTTTCCACAATTAACCAGTCGTGCGTAAACTAAAAGCCCAACAGGATTAACTCTCCTGTTGGGCTTTTTATCACTTATTGATCAATTTCTTTTTCGCTATCGGCTTTGTAGTCGTCGGCTGCTTCTTTCACTGCATCCTTAACGTCTTCTTTCACATCTGACACGGCATCTTTCACCTTGCCAAGTACGCCTTGGGCTTTTCCCTCTGTTTCACGTACCTTATCTCCGGTAAGCTTACCTTCTACTTCTTTCACCTTACCAACAACTTGGTCCTTGGCGCTATCAAACTTTTCTTCAACTGACATGAACATGTTCTCCTTGAGTTTTATTTGATGGTACCCCTCTATTTTATCATAAATTTGCCATTTATAAAAATTGCAGGGCTGTCCGACATAATCAACTGCTCGCGATGTCTTTAATCATGCTCAAATTAAAATAGATATACTTCTTTTAACGAATATTTTATAATAATTCTTGTAAATGTTCCTTAAAAAAGGATCATTCACCAGATTGTTATTTTTCGGGAGAATTTAGGAGAATATGATGTTTCAACACATAAAACGGACAGTCATCTTGACTGCTTTTTCGGGTGTCATTGGTTTAATGGGCATTGGCCCAGTGGCCGCTGACCAAACCTATCGCGATGCAACACTAACAGGCGTTGAACAACGACCGTTGACCTTCAGTCCATCCAAACAGCTTGTTCTAGGTGAGCACGATGACAAACAACGAGCAACGGATGCACACATTCAATTGGCTAATGCGGATAAACCAACGACTAAGCGCGCCGCACGTTTAACTTACAATCCAGCTGGTTGGCACAATTATCGTTTCAAATATGAAAAAAGTAACGGTAAAATCAGTAAAGAATAGTTGTTTAATCGTGGTCATTTGGTCGGTTATCAATTCAGCGGTCTCAATGACGAACCGAAAAACTTAGTGCCAGAAACCGCTTATTTAAACGCTGGTGCGCTTAAAAGTATGAATGCTGCCAATAAGCAAGCCATGCTTTATTATGAAAACCATCTCGCAAAGTGGTTAAAGACACACAAAGGCTATCGTCTCGATTATCAAGTGACACCATTGTATCGTAAAGATGAATTACTCCCACGCCAAATTCGACTAGCTTATGTTGGCTACAATCCGCGCGGGGAAAAAGTTAAAATCAATCTCAACTCATACCGTGAAGAAAATGGTAATGATGAGGCAACCGTCGTTTATCTCAACAATGACAGTCCAAATGCCATCATTGATTACAGTAATGGTACCGCACGCAATACTCTCAATAAAACCAAAACACTAAAAGCTGAACAACAAGCAGCTGAACAGGCTAAAGCTGAAGCTGAAGCCAAAGCGCGTGCTGATGCGGCCGCCGCTCAGGCTGCAGCGGAAAGGGCTGCTGCAGAAAGTGCTGCGCGCGCCGCTAGTGAGGCCGCTGCGCAACAAGCAGCGGCGCAAGCTCAAGCTGCTACGGCCCAAACGGCTGTCGCCCCCGCACCAGCCACTGGTAACATTAATAATACCGGTGCGTACAAGTGGGCTATTCAAGATGGCTATACTTGGCAAACGCGTAAAGGCCACTCAACGCGTGTTGCCCCCGGTGGCGCCTTACCAGCAGGTTATCATTGGCAAGTTCAATAATCAGCTAACTACTAGCAAAAAAAGCGCAGTCGCGCTTTTTTCTTTATCCTAGTACCAGATTGTCGCCGCCCATAGATGACGCAAACTACGTTCATGACCGTCACGCATCATGCTCAGGCGCTGCTGGCGCCAATTGATACGTCCGCCCGTAAGCATCTCTTGTTAACAAGCCAAAATCTACGAGTGCCCGACGCAGCATAGGATAGTCTGCATAGTCTGACCATCGTCTCAATATCAAATTAACGTCCTGTTCATCATACGTTTGATGACGATCAAATTTGCTAGCTAAATAGGCGATCACGTCACGATTTTTATGGTATTTAGCTGGCCATTGTGTCAACACCCCATCTGCATTTAAATAAGCTGTAATCCCTTGTGTCATCTGCTATTTCCTCCCCTTATTGCAATTTTAAATATCTCATTTAAATATATTTTACAACTCATTAAATTTTAATGCAATTAACTGCGATCATCATTAAGCCCCTATTTTCCGGTTATGACAACGCTTTGCAACGACGATACAAAAAAGGACTTGCTAACCAAGTCCTTTCTTCCCCAATATTTACCCCATCTTGATTGGAAAAACGTTTAAGTGTTTCCAATGCTATGTGTGGCAATAGGCCGATTAATTCTGATGTTTATTCAAGACATCTTGTGCGTGCTGGTTTAGGCGTTGAATGTCCGTATTGGCATTGTCAAGTTGCCCTTCTAACTCGTTTTTCTGTGTCTTAGTATTGGCTAATTCATGTTGTGCATTTTGCAGTTTTTCCTGCGTCTCATTGGCCTTCTGATTGGCTTCATTCAACTGAGTCTGCACACGATCCACTTCTTTTTGCTTCTCGGCAACGCGTTGGTTTCCTTCGGCAATTTTTTGTTGGATTTCCTCAATTTTTTGTTGGATTTCGCGACGCTTTTCTTCTTGCGCACGTTCCAAATCAGCATGCAATTGGTTGACTTGCGCTTTATGCGTGTTCACCTCATTTTGCGCTGCCGATAATTGTATGTTCAATTCATTATTTTGGCGCGTTAATTCGTTAATCTTTTGCGACTGCGTGGTTAGCTTGCTATCCAATTGATCAATGATAGCAGTAACTTGGGCCGTCGATGACCGTCCTGACCAGCTATCATTATTGGCTAATATTTTCCCACCCACAAGGGCCATGGCTGCGATTGTCAAAACAATCACGATTTTCTTGATTCTCATACGTCCTTCCTCGATTATTTTATTACACTTTTATTTCGTATTATTACGCACACATAACAATAATAATTTAGCGTGTCTTGTCTCATTTGTCAACTGAATATTATTCAATTTAAAAGCGAATAAATTGACTATCGTTCATCTCATAAAACCATTAAAAAATACTGATAAATCAACATTTCGGTCAATAAAATCATACTATTTATAACACCTATCCATCCTTAATATAATGGCTTTTATATTTTAATGGCTAACGACAGCCCTCTGCATGTTAAAAACCAACCGCGACCATTGTCAGATTGACACATTACCGACTGATTTTTACACTGCGTTGACACAATACTTTTTTAATAATAAAATTGCAATATAAACGCATCATTTTGCCGTTCAACGCGCTTCCTAAACTATTCGCGGGATACTGCACGATAAAATGTTAAACGTTAAACATTTTATCGCGTGTTAACGGCCGATAATCCGTACGCATCATGTGCTGAGCAACCACATTAAAAGGCTAAGGAGAGAGTTTTTCATGGCGAAAAAGATTGTTGATGAGCAAGGCAACACATCTGTGCAAAAGAAACCGTTTTACAAGCGTGGTTGGTTTTGGACGCTAGCTATTATTGTCGTGCTTGTAATTGCAGCATTTGGTCGTTCTAACGACAGCGCAAAAAAGGTTGCCTCTGAACCGCAAACAACGACCGCAAAGCAGGTCGACCACAAGACATTTAAAGTTGGTGACACCGTCAAGGCGGATGGTGTGACTTTGAAGTTGAATAAAGTGGACTATTATAATGGCAGTTCAATTTCAACCCCCGACTCAGGCAAGATGTTTGTGATGGTTAACGTCACAATTACAAATGTTGATCGCAACAAAGTGAGCTACAATCCACTTGATTTTAAATTGGATGATAATGGGAACCAAACTAATTTGACCGAAATTGTGATGGACGACAATGGTCACAAGGTCGTCAGCGACGATTTGAAGTCTGGTGATCTCACTAAAGGCGCATCTGTCACTGGGACACTTGTTGGTCAAGCTGTCCAAACGGATAAACTCAAGTTAATTTACACTGGCTCACTCTTCTCAAATGATGAGAAAGTGACCTTTGCGCTCGACTAAAAAATGCCCTTTTGGGCGTACATATTGGCTCAACAATCGCTAACC
>USIU01000053.1 GCA_900554745.1 uncultured Leuconostoc sp. | reverse complement strand
AGCACCGGTTGTCGTCGAGGACGCACCGAGTGAACATCCATTGGCAAAGCCCGTGGCAGCCGGGGTCGAAATTGTGGCACCGATGGTTGGAACGGTATATTTGCAACCAAAACCAGACGCCCCAATGTTCAAACAAGTAGGTGATAAAGTTGCCGTTGGTGAAACGGTTGCTGTGATTGAAGCGATGAAATTAATGACAGAAATCCACAGTGAAGTCGCTGGGACGATTGCTGAAATTTTGGTGGAAAACGAAGAAGTGGTTGACTATAATAAGCCACTTTATATCGTGACGCCAGCGTAAATTAAGCGGAATTTTCCGCGTACATACCTGAATAGGAGGAAATGCATACAGTGATTGGTGCTGTATGTTTGATAGACACATGAGCGTATTAAATACCCAACAAATTATGGAAATTATCCCACACCGTTATCCGATGTTGATGTTGGATACGGTTGAAGAATTAGTGCCTGGTGAACGCGCCGTGGCCTACAAGAATATTTCAATCAACGAAGAAATTTTCCAAGGGCATTTTCCTGGGAACCCAACTTTTCCGGGGGCGCTAACGGTTGAAGCATTGGCACAAACTGGTGCCGTAGCACTCTTGTCATTGCCGGAATATAAAGGGAAGACGGCCTACTTTGGTGGGATTAAAAAGGCCCGTTACCGACAAATGGTACGACCTGGTGACCGCTTGCGCCTTGAAGTAACCATCGATCGCTTGCGTGGCCCAATTGGGACAGGTAAAGGGATTGTATGGATTGGTGATAAGAAGGCAACAACTGCTGAATTGACATTCATCATTGGAGATTAATTGTGTTTAAAAAAGTATTGGTTGCCAACCGTGGTGAAATTGCGGTTCGTATCATCCGAACATTAAAAGAAATGGGTATTGGTTCAGTCGCAATTTATTCAACGGCTGATAAAGATAGTCTCCATGTTCAAATCGCTGACGAAGCCATTGCTGTCGGTGGGCCAAAGCCAAAAGATTCCTATTTGAACATGAAAAACATTTTAAGCGCGGCATTGCTTTCGGGTGCTGAAGCCATCCATCCAGGTTATGGGTTCTTGGCCGAAAATGCTTTGTTTGCTGAAATGGTTGGCGAAGTTGGGATTCAATGGATTGGACCGCGACCAGAAACGATTGAGTTGATGGGGAATAAGGCCAACGCACGTGAAGAAATGCGCCGTGCTGGTGTACCAGTGATTCCGGGTTCTGAAGGTTTTATTCGTAATTTTGATGAAGCCAAAGCCGTCGCTGATCGCATTGGCTATCCATTATTGCTAAAAGCTGCTGCCGGTGGTGGTGGCAAAGGCATGCGCTTTGTTTATGGCGAAGATGAACTATCTGACAAGTTTGATGATGCGCAAAACGAAGCCCGGGCCGCGTTTGGCGATGACCATATGTACATCGAAAAGGTCATGGAACGCGTGCGGCATATTGAAATGCAATTGTTGCGCGATCAAAATGGTCATGTGATTTATCTGCCCGAACGTAATTGCTCGTTGCAACGGAATAACCAAAAGGTGCTTGAAGAATCACCCGCAACCGGTGTGACCCCAGCCATGCGTGCTGAGTTGGGGGAGATTGTGACGCGTGCAGCCCAAGCCTTGGGCTATGTGAACACGGGGACCATTGAATTTTTACAAGACCATGAAGGCGCATTTTATTTCATGGAAATGAACACGCGTATTCAAGTTGAACATCCCGTCTCTGAAATGGTAACGGGCTTAGATTTGATTCAACTACAAATTGCGATTGCTGCTGGGGAAGATTTACCAGTGACTCAAGACGATGTGCAAGTGCAAGGCCATTCAATTGAAGTCCGTTTGACGGCTGAACAACCTGAAAAACACTTTGCACCAAGTGCCGGCACGGTTGATTTCGTCTTTCTACCAACTGGTGGGCCTGGTATTCGTATCGATTCAGCTTTGTTTAATGGGGACAAGATCCAACCATTTTATGATTCGATGATTGGCAAGCTCATTGTGCACGGTGCGGACCGGACGCAAGCCATGGCTAAGATACGCCGAATTATCGACGAAACTGTGATTCGTGGTGTTGAAACGAGTCGACCATTCCAACAAGCGTTACTCGCTGACCCACAAGTACAACGCGGAGAATTTGATACGCGTTACTTAGAAAGTGACTTCTTACCACGCTGGCTTGACAGTTTACCAGCGACTGAATAAACTATAATACCGCGTATGGCCGACATATGCGGTATTATCATATTAACGGTATTGGCAGCCTGAAACTGCTAAGCAAAGGGAATAGGAGGCATGTGGCTCTGTGTATCCTTAACACAGAAGCCACGGGATAAAGATGGATTTATACGATAATCAAAAATCAACCGCTAAAATGAAGCGTGATGCATCAGTCAATGAACGCATCCCAGACGGCCTTTTCTTGGCATGTCCTTATTGCGGGGTCCAAATGTATAATAAACAATTGGGGCCATTTCGTGTGTGTGCGCATTGTGGCTATGGTTTCCGTTTACAAGCACAAGAACGCGTAGATTTGCTGACGCAATCATTTGAAGAAATGGATGCGGATATTGAAATGACCACACCGGAATTTCCGGGATATGCCGAAAAACTCGCGCGGGCCAAGTCACAAACTGGCTTGGGTGAATCCGTATTAACGGGTGTGGCCACGATTGAAACTGAAAAAGTGGCGCTAGGCGTGATGGATTCTTACTTCATGATGGGCTCATTAGGATCCATGACTGGGGAAAAAATTACCCGCTTGTTTGAGTATGCTACCGACAAGAAGCTACCCGTCGTGTTGTTCACGGCTTCTGGTGGGGCACGGATGCAAGAAGGGATTAATTCTTTGATGCAAATGGCCAAAGTGTCTGCGGCAGTGGCGGCGCATCAAGAAGCTGGCTTACTGTACTTGGTGGTACTGACGGATCCAACAACTGGTGGTGTGACGGCTAGTTTCGCCATGCAAGGCGATATTACGTTGGCCGAACCACATGCCTTAGTCGGCTTTGCTGGCGCCCGTGTGATTGAATCAACGATTCATGAAAAGCTCCCCAAAGATTTTCAGCGCGTGGAAACGTTGTTGGAAAATGGCTTTGTCGATCAAATCGTACCACGGCCAGAACTTAGCGCAGTCATTGCTAAGTTGGTGAAGTTACATCGGGTGTCGGAGGTATAACATGGCAGTCAATATTGGATTAAAATTATTTAAGCACGAATTAACGCCAGCAGAAGTGGTGAAAAAGTCACGTGAAGACCGCTTTTTAGCGCGTGAAATCATCGACGGCATTTTCACAGATTTTGTCGAACTCCATGGCGATCGTTTGAGCGGGGATGACATGTCGGTCATTGGCGGGATTGCTGCCTTAAACGGCAAGCCAGTCACCGTCATTGCCATTGATAAAGGTGTTGATATTCAAGATAAATTGAGTAAGCGTAACGGTTCGCCCGAACCTTGGGGTTATCGCAAGGCCCAGCGCTTAATGCAACAAGCCAACAAGTTTCATCGCCCAATTGTGACTTTTATCAACACACCGGGCGCCTTTCCGGGGAAAACAGCGGAAGCACAAGGCCAAGGTGAAGCGATTGCCAAGTCAATCTTGGACTCGATGAAATTAACGGTGCCAATGATTGCCATTATTTATGGTGAAGGCGGTTCGGGTGGGGCTTTAGCGTTGGCGACGAGTGACCAAGTCTGGATGTTCCAAAACGCCACTTATTCCATTTTGTCACCAGAAGGCTTTGCCTCTATTTTATGGAAAGATAGCAAGCGCGCCGATGAGGCTGCCGCTGTCATGGGAATTACAGCTAAAGACCTTTTGGAAAAGGGCGTGATTGAATATATTATTCCAGAATCACGGAATCATCCCCGAGTGTTTAATTTGATTCGTCAGCGGTTAGATGATGAATTTGCGCGGCTAAATGCGCTAACGCCAGAAGAATTGCTTAAGCAACGACGCGCACGTTTTAGAGCGTTTTAATATGGTATAATAAAAATACTGACAGCTGTCAGTATTTTTATTTGTTGCGTGAGCAGCTTAAATTGGGGTCGTTTTTGGAATTCGACAGGCTGTTTAGGGCATGGACTGCGTTTCGCCATCCGGGCGTTAAAACGGGCAGACATTTTAACTGCAAAAAACGAAAACTCTTTCGCAATCGCTGCCTAAAAACCAGTGATGCGTCACTTAACCTTGGTCGCTGGCGTCTAGGGTTAGGTCATAAAAAGTCAGCTCGCGTCGTTGCTTAGATTCGGAACAGCGGCGTTAAATGAATCGAGTTAGTGATTGGTGTGAGCCGTGTGTTGTGGCGGAATCAATCATGAAATTTAAATGACAACACTATAAGCGTAGAGGTTCATGTACCGGGCAGTTTGGACAGGGGTTCGACTCCCCTCGGCTCCATATTAGCGGTGATACTAGGCATACTGGTGTCACCGTTTTTTTGTATGTAAAAGGTTTGTGGTAATGTATCAATAAGTAGATTGATGTACACGCTCAATGTAGCATTGCTATCGATACTTTCGGCATTGTGTTTGAAGATGTCTTGACTGATGCAACGTTTAATAGCCTGTTGGATACAATGATTGATGAAGAGTACTTGAGATTGAAAAAGATGATAGTTTAGCAAACAAAAGGCTGGATAGTAACTAAAATAATAACATCTAAAAAATGGTAAAACTTCTTATTTGCTAATCATTAAACCATGGGTTTAAGACAAACCATAAGCTAACGAACAGGAATGAACGACTTTGCCAGGTCAGTTGGTTGTCATTTTTTATAGTTATGATGGTAGAAATACCTATAAAAATACCGAGAAGTGACGATCCAATCTTTATATACGTGTGATTATCCGTTAATATTTTAGCTATGAGTAAACCCAATAGTGTGGTTAAACCGACTAAGTAGGTTAAGATTGTATATATTTTCCGTTTCATATGTGCCTCCGTAGGGCTTTCAATGTACTTTGATACTGACTGAATACTTTATTATTTTTTCGTGTACCCATCTTTTAAACATAGTACGATAACAACTAACAAAATCTTAAAATGTCAAATGATTTCAATCATATAGGGCAATTGTCGAAAAAGTTAAAATATTTTGAAATAACAAGGCTTTACTTTCTTAAATATCGCCTAGATAATGTGTTGAGCTGATAAAATACAGAATGACTGAAATAACAAATAGGAAGGCGTAGTTGAATGTTGACACGATGTTCAGCGCAAACAAAAAACGCACCAACTCAAACTGGTGCGTTTTTTATCGTCTGAATAACATGCATAAGCCGTGAAAAAAATTCGGGTTTTATGGTTATGACTGTGTTTGCTGCTGACGCTTTTTGAGACGTAATAACAAAATGGCGACAACAAGGACGCCGACAACGATTTTCAGTTCAGGTGTACTGTGACCACGGAAGATGGCATCACCACCAACACTGAGCAGTACGGCGGAGGGGATGCTACCGATAAACATCGACAAATAGGTGATTTTATCAGGTAATTTGAGCTTATTAGCGGTGTAGTTGACAATGAACATTGGGATGATAGGAATCATATATGAAATGGTCAAAATGGCGGCAGGGTGCTTGGCAGAAGAAATTAACTTAACCCACCGATTATGCGTATGTGGTTTTGATAATATTTTAAAATGGCTAATTAAAATAAACGATAAACTATTTCCGGTAAAGGTGCCTAAGATATTTAATAAAATTCCGATGACAGGGCCAAAATAGACACCGATTAAAACGCCAACCATTGACGTTGGCACACCGGGAATCAGACAGAAAATCGCTAAGGTAGCCGTTAATAAAAATCCTGTGGTAATGCCATGTGAGCGAATTTGCGCACGAATGTCCGCCGCAGGAGTGTGCGGGTTGATGAGTGAGAGGACATCAGGATATAGATTTTTAGTTAGGAGCAACAGCAAAATGATTGTGATGACACCAACTAAAATACTGACAATAGTCTTTTTTTTCACAACAGCTTAATCCTTTCTGAGTTATTGTGCTGTGGGACAAGGTATGGGGTTAGTCGGCCTTTAATTGTTTTGCCGTAACCGCCGAAAGGGATTCAATTAAGTCAATGCCCTGATCTTGTGTGTCATTCCCGTTTGTTAAGACAGCCATGGTATAGTTACTAGTCTTGGTTTTGACGTGACCAATGGTATTCACCACCCAACCGTCATCGAGTTCTAGCCAACCATTTTTAAGTTCGACTTGTGCGTTATCGGCCAGACCACCACTGATGCCCCAAACTTGGTCAGGCGCAACATTTGCCATGAGTTGCAACACATAGTTGCGATCCGCTCGATCAAGTGGCGATTTGGTGCCATACGCCAAAGCGTTTAATAATTTGAGTTGGTCGGCTGCCGTTGTGGTGGATAAGCCCCAAGCCGCAGAACTCATTTTGGTGTGTGTCATGCCGAGTTGCTTAAACAGGCGATTTGGCGCCGTATAGCCATCTTGATAAGTGTTAAGTAACGTTGTAGTGGCGTCATTATCAGAGTAGGCAATCATATCGTGGGCGAGAGTTTGTTCATTAGCGGATAACTGGGTGTTATTGTCCGCATGATCATTTAATAAGTTCGCCAAGACGGCAACCTTAATGATACTAGCTGTGTAGTAGGTGGCGGACTTGTGATTACTGTACGTTGTGGTTTGGCCAGTTTTGTGATTATAAACTGCAATATCCACATTGGCATCTTGATCGGCCATGAGCGTTTGCCACTGTTGTTTTAATTCAGAGTCAGGCTGGTGCGTAACTTGTTCAGACCATGAAACAATCGGTCTGGTTAATGTTAGGAGGTAGGATCGACCACCCATTTGATAGATTAGGAGACCACTGACGATGATCAATAGGAGCAAGATAAAGCGGGTGCTTTTTTTCAACTGGGTTCTTTTTTTCTTACGGCTGGGCATAACATCAGGTTTACATTTCTAGCGTCATTGTTGTGTCAGACGTGGTTTGACAAGGCGCAAATGATCATTTGATCTGCACAAAATACGTCAAATAACATATACACATCATAACAAATATTGCGTGGACCTGTCAGAGAATTGTTGAGGCCAAGCGCTATGCACGTGATGAGTAACATCGTGTCTGACAAAAATATTAAAAATGTTAAAATGATGATATCATCATTAAAAAATAATGTAGTAGGTGTAACCAATGACCAAACAAGTTGTACGTCTAACCGCGGCAGATATTACAGCTGCCGCTCAATTATATCAAACGGTATTCGCTCAAGCACCGTGGTTTGAAACCCATGCTTTACCCGACGTGACACAATATATCATACGCCTACTTGCCATGAATACGAACCGCTGTTATGCACTTTGGCAAGGTAAACAGTTGATCGGGGTGGCTTTGGGCTTTTCTAAACCGTGGCATAGAATATCAATTGTTGGATTTGTTTGTAGCAGTTGACCAACAAAAAAAGGGTGCTGGGACCCATTTACTTGAAACGATTAAAGCTGATTTATCAGTAGCTGGTATCCCCAATATTATTTTGGAAACGGATAAGGGGACACCGGCCGAACAATTCTATCTTAAGCATGGTTTCACGTTGCAACCCGACCAACGTAGCCTGACGTTAGTTTGTGCGACGGCGA
>USIU01000052.1 GCA_900554745.1 uncultured Leuconostoc sp. | reverse complement strand
GATGCGTCAACGCGTACGACTACAAGATATTTTGGACGTGATTGCATCGCGTGGTCGAGAATTAATTTTACCGGATCAAGACATCTTGAATTATCTGTATGGGGCGGATATTTTACCGTTACCAGAGGAAATTTGGAATTATGACACGCGGGACAATATTGTGCATTATGCCAAGAGTTTTGGCGAAGTCGATATGCAGTGGGTGATGAAAAATACGGTTATTCTCCATTTTTGCGGGCGACCAAAGCCGTGGGAAAAAAGTATTATCAACCGTTATGCAGTGCTTTATCAGCATTATGAACAAGTATTGGTCAATACATGTCTTGGCTAAAATCAAAAAGCAAGCGACCAGCCAGTGTCTTGAAACACGAGCTGATCGCTTGCTTTTTTGCTGTTTAAGCAGACCATTGGTTAGTTTGAAAATCAAGGAGAATGCGTTCTAATTCTAAAATTTGCGCTTCGTTGGAGAGATGGTACGCCTGATGAAAATCATCCCATAGTTGTTGAACGCGGGGGGGTACGTGTTCTAGTTTAGTGTCGCCAGTCGCTTGGCTGTAAGCATTGCGGCTCCACTCTGCAATAATGTTGTATTCTTGTCCGAGCATAAAATGTCATACCTTTAGTGTAAAAAATTTATTAGATATCTAATATAACATATAAAACTTCACGCCCCTATTTTTTTGCTTATTAAAAGTCATAGGTTAATTTATTTCAAGTTAAATCAAATAATAAATTCATTTTATCATGGTACTAAAAAGTTGCACAAGTGGTTTTATTTTTAAAATAATGAGCTTGTCATATTAATATGGTTAGATTATAATTAGTTTTATTAAGTAATAAGGAAATAGGATGTATGAAAAATTGGCAAAAATTTGCAGCGGGTGGCGCAGTTGTCGTCGTTGCATTAGCAGGTACACGTGCAGCTGGTCTCTGGGGCACCTCACAAACAAAAGATCGACAGGTGTTACATTTTTGACTGCCAACACCGTTGAATGGGTTAGACACAGCAACCGTCACCGATGAATATTCTATGGATATTGTGGGGAATGCGGGAGAAGGATTGATGCGTGCTGATAAAAACGGCACGCCACAACCGGCACAAGCGAAGTCTGTTAAAGCCTCTGCAGATGGTAAGACTTGGACAATCACCTTACGACCAGACTTGAAGTGGTCAGATGGCTCAGCCTTAACGGCAAATGATTTTGTTTATGGTTGGCAGCGTGCTAACGATCCGGCAACCAAGTCAGAATACGCCTACTTGTACAGCGGTATTCAAAATGCTGACAAGATTCAAAGTGGTGAAGCGGATAAGAAAACATTGGGCATTACGGCTAAAGGTAATGTTTTGACGGTCACATTGGAGAAGCCACTGCCACAATTTGAAAGTCTCTTGACCTTCCCAACATTTTTCCCACAACAGCAAAAGTTCGTGGAAAAGCAAGGTAAGCAATTTGCGACAACCGCAGCAAAGTCTTTGTATAACGGACCGTACAAGTTTGAAGGTTGGCAAGGCACGAATAACCAATTTAAACTTGTGAAAAACGAGCATTATTGGGATGCCAAAAACGTGAAAACACCAGAAATTGATTTTCAAGTGATTCAAAAGCCCGAAGTGGCTGTGCAAATGTACAAAAAGGGTAAGTTAGATGCGGCGCTAGTCAATACGCCACAATTAGCACAGGCCAATAAAAACAATAAGGGTTACCGGGTCACGCCCCAAGCCACCACTGTTTATTTGGCTTATAACCAAAGTGGTAGTGTGAAAGCTTTGACGAATGCCAAAATTCGTCAAGCGTTGAACATGGCGACAAACCGTGCTGAGTTGAACGCACAAGTGCTCTCGGGTACGTCAACAGCCGCGAAATCTTTCACACCAAAGGGACTGAGTCAAGCTAACGGCGAAGATTTTGCAACGTATGCTAAGCAAGATTATGCTTATGATCCAGCCAAGGCGCGTGAATTATTCAAGGAAGGTTTGGCCGAATTGGGTGTCAATAACGTGACATTGGAAATTGAAGCGGACACAGATCGGGTGGCCAATGCCAAAGACGTCGTGAATTACTTACAAGGTCAGTGGAGTAAGACATTACCGGGATTAACCGTGACGCAAAAGTTTGTGCCATTTAAGCAACGCCTGCAAGATGGTAGCAACAAGAATTTCCAAGTGATGTTGACGCAGTGGGGTGCTGATTATGCCGAACCAACCACCTTCTTGGATTTGGCAGCCACCGATAACCCTAATAACTATAATCACAATAGTACACCAGCTTATGATGCGTTGTTAGCCAAGGCTAAGGGCGTTGACGCGACTGATGACAACAAGCGGTCAGCGGATGAATTGGGCATGGAAAAGCTAATTCATGACCAAGCATTATTGAACCCGCTTTATTATCAGGCACAACCAGAATTGGTGAACCCAAATATTAAGGGATTTTATCACCATGCAGTGGGTGTTCCACTAGATTTCAAAACAGCCGTCCGTCAGTAAAGTTGAAAAAAGAACAAGTTGCGCAGTTGCGACTTGTTCTTTTTTTCAGGACAAGAAAAGCCATGCTGACCAGATGGCGAGCATGGCTACTGCAATCATATTGACCGCTTTTCCTTTAAGCGGCCAAAACGATTGCGTAATACATTGCTGTATGACTCAAAAGTTATGACCCCCTTTCCTAGATTGGTTACAGTGTACAGCTTATGACCACTAAAATCAACTCATTTGCTTGAGATGAGTTTGTTATAATGAAAGGTAACAAGTTAAAAACGGAGGCACGGTGTGACGAACACCCCCATGATCGATGACAAATAAAATACCGGTAATTTTTGATACAGATCCAGGGATTGATGATGCAGCGGCACTCACGGTACTGTTGACAGACGACCGTTTTGATGTGAAATTAATTACTACTGTTGCAGGGAATGTCTCTGTGGATAAAACAACTAAAAATGTCTTGAAATTAACCCATTTCTTTAACCGGCCGGATGTTGCCGTGGCGCGTGGTGCCGAAAAGCCACTCGTGAAGGCTTATCGTGACGCAGCCAATATTCATGGTGTCGATGGCTTGGCTGGGTACCGCTTTGCGGAACCCGCGACCAAAACGGTGGCACAATCAGCAGTTGATGCGATGCGGGCAACGTTACTGTCAAGTGATGAAAAAGTGACTTTAGTGGCGGTTGGGGCCTATACAAATATTGCCATGTTACTTCAGAGCTATCCAGAAGTAGCCGATAAAATTGCGCGGATTGTGGTGATGGGTGGCAGTTTATCTGGTGGCAACATGACTTCGGTGGCTGAATTTAATGTTTTCACGGATCCAGATGCGGCCAAAATTGTGTTTAACAGTGGTTTGGATGTGACGATGATTGGGTTAGATGTGACACTGAAAGCGCTGTTAACAGCTGAATCAATGGCGACGCTGACAGCGATGAACACCACCGGTAGGATGTTGACGGCGTTGTTTGATGCTTATGGCGACGGGTCGATGACTGCGGGGAAGCCCATGCATGATGTCAATACGCTGTTTTATTTACTCTCACCAGAAAAGTACACAATTAAGGATTATTGGGTTGATGTGGCCACTGACGGACCAGCCATTGGTGCGACAGTGGCAGATATTCATGCGACAACCCATACCACCACGAATGTACACGTAGCGACAGACATTGATGTGGCAGCCTTCAATGCGTGGTATTTATTAGAAATTGCGCAAATTAATGATGCGGCTGTGAATGCTGGAAAGCTTGAAAATTAGGCTTTTTTCAGGTATTCTAGTATTAGTTGTAATTGGCGCTTTTCGTGCTGCAAAAACTTGAAAACGGAGTAAAAAATTGACAGTCGATGAGTTTGTTTCAGCTTTGAAAAACGCTGGTATCCGATTAACTGAACAGCAAATCCAACAATTTGAACAATATTTTGATATGTTGGTTGCGACAAATGCGCATGTGAATCTCACAGCGATCACCGAAAAAAAGGATGTGTATTTAAAACACTTCTACGATTCTCTGACGGTAGCGCAATATGAAAAAGCTCTCCAACAGACGTCTGGGACGCTGATTGATGTGGGAACAGGGGCCGGTTTTCCGTCACTACCTCTTAAAATTGCTTTTCCTAATTTGCAAATTACGATGGTCGATGCGTTGCAAAAGCGCGTCAAGTTTTTGCAAGACGTGGTCAATACGCTAGGCTTGTCTGGGGTCACGATTGTACATGGACGTGCCGAAGATATTGGCCAAGACCCAAAGTATCGCGAACAGTTTGATTACGCTACAGCGCGTGCCGTTGCACGGACGAGTGTGCTGGCAGAATACACCTTGCCGTTTGTTAAAATTGGTGGGGAATTCCTGGTGATGAAGGGGTCTGCTGCAGAGCAAGAATTAGCTGACGGGCAAAAAGCCTTAGCTACGTTAGGTGGAGAATTACGCGAGTCATTTGAATTCGCATTACCTAATGGTGACACACGCTACGTGCAAATTGTTGATAAAAATAAAAAAACACCAAAGAAGTATCCACGACAAGCTGGCACGCCTAGCAAAAAGCCGATTGGATAATTTCAAACAACGCTTGGCGCCGATGCGTGCCGATCGGAACAAATAATTAGTGTTGACAGAAAGGACGTCAAAACCAAATGGCACAAATAATCGCATTAGCCAACCAAAAAGGTGGCGTCGGCAAAACCACGACCAGTGTAAACCTAGGGGCAGCGCTTGCGCAGGCCGGCCAGCGTGTTTTACTTGTAGATATTGATGCGCAGGGGAATGCAACCAGTGGTTCCGGCATTGATAAGTCAGAGCTTGAACGTGATAGCTATGATGTCATCGTTGATGGGGCACCGTTACACGAAGTGATTGTGCCAACTGATAATTATGATTTGGTGCCTGCCACGATTCAATTGTCAGGTGCTGAAATTGAATTGGCCGATAAACAAGAGCGTGAATATCGGCTTAAATCAGCATTGGCGACGGTAGCTGATGATTATGATTTTATTTTGATTGATAATCCACCAGCGCTAGGTTTGTTGACGGTGAATGCTTTCACGGCAGCAGATGCCATCTTGATTCCAGTGCAAACCGAGTTTTATGCTTTGGAAGGTCTGGGGCAATTGCTCAATACCATTGAATTAGTCCGTCAGCAGTTTAATCCGGACTTGGATATTGCGGGTATCTTGTTGACGATGTATGACGGCCGGACGAATTTAGCTAAGCAAGTGGCAGAAGAAGTGCGTAATTACTTTGGTGACAAAGTGTATGGCACGGTGATTCCACGGACAGTGCGGTTAAGTGAAGCGCCATCGTATGGTCAAGCAATTATTGATTTCGATCCACGCTCAGTTGGTGCGCAAGTTTATACAGAACTGGCACAGGAGGTCTTGAAGCAATATGGCAGCTAAAAAAGGTGGCTTAGGAAAAGGCCTTGGTGGTTTGTTTAATGCTAACAATGTGACTGAAGAGGCTTTAGAGCATACCAAATCAGTGACAAAAAAGGCGAATGCTACGGAACAAGTTGAACGGTTGGCACTGGATCAAATTAGCCCTAATCCGTTTCAACCACGCCATCATTTTGATGACAGTAAGTTAAATGAGTTGGCCAAGTCCATCAAGGCTTCAGGTGTGTTGACACCAATCATTGTGCGTCGTTTAGGACAAGAATACCAAATTATTGCGGGTGAACGGCGTGTGCGGGCGTCAAAATTGGCTGGGTTAACGACCATTAGTGCGATTGTGCGGACTGTGGATGATGACACAATGGCGGCGGTGGCTTTGATTGAGAACTTGCAGCGCGATGATTTGGATGCGATTGAAGAAGCACAAGCTTATCAAGCGTTGATGACCCAATTAAAGTTGACCCAAGCGCAGGTGGCGGAAAAGGTTGGGAAAGAACGGACAACCGTGGCCAATGCTGTGCGACTATTAAATTTGCCAACGGCAGTCCAAGATATGGTACAAGCCGGTGACTTATCGATGGGACAAGCCCGGGCGATTTTAGGTTTAAAAGCGAAGGCACAAATTGAAAAAGTGGCCGCGCTTGTTGTGGCACGACAATTAAGCGTCCGCCAAGTTGAAGCGCTCGTGAAGCAGATGAATGCTGGGACCACTGACAAGCCAGAAAAGGTTGTGTCACCCTATGTTGTGGCTATCGCGTCACAATTAGAAGAAAAATTTGGCACAAAAGTTAAAGTCAATGCGAGTGCCAAAGGAAACGGAAAAATTGAAATTAATTACGTTTCTAATGATGATTTGAATCGGATCTTGGATTTATTAGACATTGAGGTCGAGTAATATGGTGCAACCATTAGACTACAAGTTAAATGACATTGTTGAAATGAAGAAACCACATGCTTGCGGGGCCAATGCTTGGCGCATTACCCGCGTAGGCGCTGATATTAAGTTAAGCTGCACGCAATGTGGGCGGGGCATTATGATGTCGCGTTTTGATTTCAATCAACGATTGAAGAAAATTTTACGCGCCGCGGACGCTGACGTGTAATGGGTTTGATTAAGAAAGGAAACGTGCTCCAAAGATAGCGTCGATGGCGTTATCTTTGTCACATACTGAAGATATGGCACTTACTGCTGGAATCGTCGGCTTACCAAACGTCGGCAAATCAACACTTTTTAATGCAATTACCAAAGCTGGGGCCGAAATGGCGAACTATCCCTTTGCCACGATTGAACCAAATGTGGGGATGGTTGAAGTCCCAGATGATCGGTTAGCGCGGATTCAAGAACTCGTGCCGGCGGACAAAATTATTCCAACAACCTTTGAATTTACCGATATTGCCGGTATTGTGAAGGGGGCGTCACAAGGTGAAGGCTTGGGCAACAAGTTCTTGGAAAATATTCGTCAAGTTAACGCCATTGTGCACGTGGTGCGTGCGTTTGATGGCGATGACATTATTCACGTGAATGGCGTGGTGAATCCGTTGGACGATATCGATACTATTAACACTGAGCTCATTTTGGCTGATTTAGAAACAGTGGAAAAGCGTTACGCCAAAGTTGCCCGTGCTGCCAAGGGACAAGATAAAGATGCCAAAGCGGAATTTGCCGTGTTGGAAAAGATTAAGCCAGTCTTGGAAGCGGGAAAATCTGTTCGTTCAATCACCTTTAACGAAGATGAACAAAAAATCGTCAAAGGCTTGTTCTTATTAACAACAAAACCTGTCTTGTATGTTGCTAACTTAGCAGAGGACGACATGGCTGATCCGGAAGGGTCAAAGTACTTTAACGAGATTAAAGCTTTTGCAGCCAGTGAAGGTGCCGATGTGATTGGTCTGTCAGCTAGTGCGGAAGAGGAAATCGCCCAATTAGCCGATGAAGATAAGGCGGAATTCTTAGAAATGGCTGGGGTCACTGAACCTGGCTTGAATAAGTTGATTCGGGCGGCCTACCACTTGTTGGACTTGCGGACATTCTTTACCGCGGGTGGTAAGGAAACACGGGCTTGGACGTTTAAGGCAGGCATGAAAGCACCACAAACTGCGGGTGTGATCCACTCTGACTTTGAACGTGGCTTTATTCGTGCCGAGACGATTGCTTTTGATGATTTAGATGCCTTAGGCTCAGTTAAAGCGGTCAAGGAAGCGGGTAAGTTGCGCTCAGAAGGTAAAGAATATGTTGTCAATGATGGCGACATTATCGAATTTAGATTTAACGTGTAAGCGTCGTTGC
>USIU01000051.1 GCA_900554745.1 uncultured Leuconostoc sp. | reverse complement strand
CTGAATAGCCGCAATATTTTCTGGATGGATTGTCCCATCATCGTTGAGTAAAGTTTCATCAAGATCCGATAGAATAAGTTGTATCATATGCCACTCACTTTCTCATTGCTAATGTTTTTATTATACCTGAATGTTACCACTAATCATGGGAAACTTCGCCTAGCAAACGCAAAGTCCCGTGACATTGGCCACAACGGTACTTGTCAACCTGAATGCGGCGTTGTCTCACGATCACATGACCATGACAACATTGATAACGCCAGTAGTGTTGCGGTTTAACCGGTGTTGTTGGCACTAATCTAGGCGCATATCGGGCGCCACCAACAGCGGCCAGCAACTGTTTAAAATCACGGTCCCGATGTCGATAACCTTTATGTTGCAAATGCAAATGATAATGTACCAGTTCATGTTTGATGATGCCGTCAAATTCAGGCAAGGCCGCCATTTTGGGGTTAAATTCGAGGTCGTGACTGTGCGTCAAATAACGCCCAACGGTTGTTTTTAGACGGGCATTAAAGGTCGCTTGATGTTCAAACGGTCGGCCAAATACGGCTTGCGAAAGGTCCTGCACGTGCTGTTGTAATGCTGCTGGTGTCATCATTTGAGTAATTTGTGCGCCTTCAAATAATTAACGGCGACCTGCTCGGCGGATTGGTGTTTGACATTAACCGCATAATTCATCGCTTGCATCTCTTCATTGGTGATATGGCCGGCCAATTCATTGAGCGCCTGCACAATTTTGGGGTGCGTTTGCGCAAAATCTGCGCGCATCAATCCTACCCCTTGATACACTGGGAAAACATGTCGATTATCGGCTAATACCTGTAAATGGTATTGTTTAAGTTGCGAATCCGTTGTGTAAGCATCGACTACCGATACTTGTTGCGCCCGCACCGCTTGATATCGCAGTGCCGGATCGAGGCTCACCTTGGGCAAATTCAACCCATACGTCCGTTCAATTGCTGGCATCCCATCTGGTCGATCTAAAAATTCTGCCGTCATGCCTGCTTTGGCGTGCGGTAATCGCTGCAAGTCCCCAATCGTGTGCAACTGGTACTGTTTAGCTAAACTTTGCGGCACTGCAATCCCATAAGTATCATTAAATTGCATTGGTTTTGTCATGACCAAGTGTTGCGCCTGTGCGACTTTTTTAGCTGCTAAATAAGTCGTTTGGGCGTCAGCCCCTACTGGCAACGTCACGGGCGGCTTGGCTAACGTTGACGTGATCGTGCCGGTAAATTCTGGATACAAATCGATTTTGTGATTTGTTAAGGCCTCATATAAAAATGTCGTCACGCCAAAGTTTGGTTTTAAAACCACGCGTGTTTCGGGTTGTGCTTGCTTAATAAGTGCTGCATACATGTGAATCAAAATTTCCGGTTCTGATCCCAATTTCCCCGCAATCGTAACGGTTTGTGGTGCTTGTTTTTGCGGTAGTAATGGGAGCATACTCCCCCCGATAAAAAGCACGCTTAAACTCACCAACACCACGCGACGCCAAGTTCGCTGTAATTTGGCGAGCCACTGCACGCCAAAGCTACCAACAAGTGCCAAAGCGGCGGAAGCTATGGCCCCAATCAAAATCAAATCCGTATTATTACGATTAATCCCAAGCAAAATAAAATCGCCCAACCCGCCGGCGCCAATCAAGGCAGCTAAGGTAGCTGTCCCAATAATCAACACAATGGCCGTGCGTAAACCGGCTAGAATACTGGGCTGTGCCAACGGTAACTGAATCCGGCGCAAGACTTGTCGTCGAGACAACCCTAAAGCCCGGCCCCCATCACGGACATCTTGTTCAACCCCAGTTAACCCAAGATACGTATTTTGAAAGATTGGTAATAGCGCATAAATGACTAAGGCAATTAAAGCCGCCGGTGTCCCAATCCCCACCACCGGAATGAGCAATCCTAAAACAGCTAATGAGGGCAAGGTTTGAAAAAGCCCGGTCAACTGTAATAGCCATTCGGCATAACGTCGATGGTTTTCAGCCCAAATCGCTAAAGGAATCGCAATCAGTGCCGCGATCACGAGTGCGGCGACGGTTAATTGAATATGCTGCCATAGCGCCGCCACGAATTGATCGTGTCGCGTCATGAGTGTTTGCCACATGTTTGTTACCCTTTATGTACGGTCGTGTGTCGTCACACACAAACCTCAGGCGCTTTTACCAAGCGCCCAACTCCCCTAATTTAATGTTGTTACGCTGTTTGTACTATTTGACATAGGCTAACAACGTTTGGACAAAATGTTCTAAATCCGCTTGATCTTGTGCCGAGAAACGTTGCCGTGTTGGTGAATCAATATCCAAGACACCTAGACGGCGCCCATCAGCCGTTGTCAACGGTATCACAATTTCAGCACTTGAATTGGGATCGCAGACAATATGATCGGCAAAAGTTGTCACATCATCGACCACCACCGTGTCTTGACGACTAAACGCGTGCCCAACAACCCCAGCTTCCGGTGCAATTAACGCAACCGCTGGCTTGCCCAAAAATGGCCCTACGACCAATTGATTTTGTGCGGCATCATAAAGATAGAAACCTACCCAGTTAATGTCGGCGACATTTTGATACAAAATGGCAGCCGCATTTGCATAGTTGGCAATTGGATAGTCTTGGCTCCCCTCACCTTGAATCCAAGTGTCTAGTAACTGAGAAATGAGTGGTGCTGGTGATTGAACTGCTGACATGTTATGTCCTCCAATATGGCTGTTTTAGTTGTGGTCATCATTATTGTATTAAAAAAACGTCGCTATACGAACGCTATGATTCGTATAGGGACGCTGCTTGCGTGGTACCACCCATGTTCGTAGTGTTAACTACCTCAAAAAATCAGTTGACCATTGCCACGATCAACAGGATAAGGAAGATAACGGTTTCCACCGCTCGTTTAGCTTGCACCACACGAACGTGTATCATGAGTTCATCTTCACATTGCCAGAGTGGCTGTTTTCACCAAACACAGCTCGCTGGACACACTAACAACATTACTCTTCTCAACACATTAAAAATGATTAACTTGAGAATCAGTATAGCTTAATGTCGCACACGTGTCAAATATCTGGTTTTTAATTTTGATGGGCAACAATATAGTCAACTGTTTGTTGTAACGTTACCAAGTTTTCCGCATCATCATCTGAGATGCTCACGTTAAACATGTCTTCTACTTCTAAGACCAATTCCACAAAATCAATTGAATCCGCATTCACATCCGTCAAAAAGTTCAAATCTGGCGTCACAGCTTCACGCTTAATGTTAAAACGCGTTGCAATTTCATCTGCCATCATGTTATAGATTGCTTCTTTTTCCATTGCCATTTGTTACTCTCCAATATTTCTTCCAATATTTACCGCTCACGTTTAACCGTTAACTTGGGTACTTAAAGCGTCTTTCCCAGCTTGCAGCTCATCTTTGTGTGCTGCAATAAATGCTTCAATATCTGGCACCAGTTGGTGATCTAACATCGTCTGGATTTGCCCCATTGTATTGGCCACTGCTGGCGCCTTGGCTGAACCGTGCGTCTTAACGACAGGCGCTTGCACGCCTAAAATCACGGCACCACCGGCTTCATTATAGTCCAGTTGCTTTTGCACAGTTTTAAAGGCTGGCTTTAAGAGCGCACCACCTAACTTACCACGCACACCAGCAGCCATAATCGCGGCTTTCAGTTGCTTAAGCATCATCAAAGCCGTACCTTCGGTCGCCTTCAAGGCAGCATTACCAGAGAAACCATCCGCCACCACAACATTAGCCGTCCCAGCTAACAATTCACGGGCTTCAATGTTGCCGAGGAAATTGAAAGCGGTCGTGTCTTTCATCAAAAGATGGGCCGTCTTATGCACCTCATCGCCCTTATCTTCTTCTGCACCATTATTGAGTAAACGCACCGTTGGCGCATTAATCCCCAGCACATGTGAGGCATAAAAGCTCCCCAAAATCCCATATTGATAAAGATGGGCCGGCTTACTCTCAGCGTTTGCGCCTAAATCCATAAAGACGAATTGATCGTGTGCCCCACCAAAGCTTGGCAAAGCCGTTGCCAAAGCTGGGCGATCAACCCCTTTGATCCGACCCACCAAGAAAATGGCACTAGACAATAACGCCCCCGTATTACCGGCACTAAACAAGGCATCCGCACGACCATCTTTTACCGCTAGTGCTGCTTGCACCATGGATGAATCCTTCTTTCGGCGCATCGCTTTGACAGGTTCGTCACCCATTTCAATCACTTCAGTTGTTGGTACTAACGTCAAGCGTTCCCAGTTTTGTACCAGTGGCTTGACCGCAGATTCCGTACCAAATAGCAGGAACTCCAGTTCAGGGTAGCGGTCACGTGCCAGCTCAACACCCTTGACAATTTCAAGTGGCGCGTAATCGCCGCCCATGGCATCTATTGCGATTTTCTTAGTCATTTATATCGTTGGTTGTTGGTCGGCGCCGCTTTCACCCGGCCCGACCAACCACCATTGCCTCCAAATTTCAATCTTTATCTATTTTATCATTTTTCGCGACCAGCCGCCGGACATATTCAATTATGACTTGACTGATTTGCGATGCGTCATCAAGAAGACGCCTGCCATAACCAACAAGAAGACTAGGCCAATCAATAGTGGCACGCGTGTCTCTGGATTAATCACCATGTAAATCAATGTCACGACCAACATCGCAATCGCAAAGTAGTTGGTATAGGGTGCCCAAGGCATCTTAAACGGATGTCCGTCTAGCAAATCTGGGTTATCACGCTTAAATTTAATTTGACTGATCAAAATCACAAACCATGGCACCATACCCGGCAACGTACTGGCTGAATAGACGAGCACGAAGACACTTGAACTACCGCGCCAAAAGAGTGGTAATAACGCATTGAGCACGATCCCAATCAAAATGCCACCAGACATCGCCAGCACGGGCAACGTTGGAACCCGGTGCTTTGACAGCTTCAAAAACTTTGGTGACAATTCTTTATTCAACGCCAAAGTGTAAAGCATCCGACTAGAACTAAAGATACCTGAATTCAAGGCAGACATGGCGGCTGTCAACATCACAAAGTTAATGATCCCCGCAGCGGCTGTAATCCCAACCCGTGAGAAGGTCTCCACAAAGGGTGAACCAACCTGATCTAACTTATCCCATGGATAAATCGTGATGATGACAAAAATCGCCCCAATGTAGAAAATTAAAATACGCGCCACAATCGACTTAATCGCTGACACAATCGCGTGCTTGGGATTTTGGGTTTCTCCGGCCGTAATCCCGATAATTTCAATCCCTTGGTAGGATGTCATCACAATTGACAAGGCAAACATAAAGCCTTTTAACCCACCAGCAAAGAATGGGCCATGCGTCCACAAATTAGAGAAACCAATAGGCTGCCAATGATTACCGAAGCCTAGCAGAATCACCATCAAGCCTAAAATGATCATTAAAATAATCGTGACCACTTTAATCATTGAAAACCAAGTTTCCATGTTCCCGTAGGCTTTCACCGTGGCCATATTCGCTAAGGTCAACGTGACTAAGACGACAACCCCCGTGACCCAAATTGGCACACCGGGGAACCAATAGTTCAAATAGACCCCCACAGCAATCGTCTCTGACACACCGACGGTCAACCATTGGAAGACATTGGCCCAGACGGTTAAATAACCGGCTAGTGGATGAATATATTTAGTTGCATAGTTGGCAAATGACCCAACTGTTGGATCAACAAATAACATTTCGCCCAACGCCCGCATGACCAGATATAACACAAACCCGGCTAACGCATAGGCAAAAATAACTGATACACCGGTCCATTTAATCGTTGCTGATGATCCCATAAACAAGCCGACCCCAATTGTGCCGCCTAAGGCAATCATTTGCATTTGATTTGACGATAAGTCGCGGTTTAACTCTCTGTTCCGTTTATCTAACATCGTTCTTTCCTCACACTTTTCCCTCATTGAACTTGTGGCATAAAAAAGCGCCCCTAGAACTTAATCTAGGGGCGCTTTTGCGCGGTACCAACCCAATTTCAAGCCTGTCTGTCGACACGCTACTTAAAACAATTGGGATAACGACCAATTACACCGACAATCCTTTCAGTTTGCACCTAATCAGATCATGCATCAACGGTAGTTCGTCAACTAGCTCCTTCATCATTTTCACCAACCATGATGTCTCTACTAAGGCATACTAGTGACCCGTCCGTCTCAACGCTTGTATCAATAATACTATGATTCAATTTTTTTTGCAATGCATTTAAGACAAAAAGAAAAGCAAGTAACAAAGTTACTTGCTTTTCCTGGAATATCCCAAAGGTCACCTGATAGTTAAATCAGTGCTCCCTCTCGGACTCGAACCGAGGACCTTGGGATTAAAAATCCCCTACTCTAACCAACTGAGTTAAAGGAGCAAACATGCCGTAGCACATTTATATATATTACAGATGTTGCCGGAAAAATGCAACCCTTTTTCAAAAGTTTTTTTATTACATTTTTAATACAACGTAAACAAGCACCGTTCAAGGCCTTAGCGCACAAAAAAAGCCGTTAACACGGCATTTTTAACGTTACTTTTCAATATCACCGTCACTCAAATCATCCAGATCATTTGTGCCAGCTAATTCTGTTAAGTTGTCATCGATTGATTCGTCGTCGCCAACAATAATATCTGTTTCATCATCGTCGTCTTCAACTTCAATTTCCGCATCATCAACGTCCACGTCGACTTCTTCTTCGGCAACTTCACCAAAGTCTTCATCTTCAGGATCATCATCGTTATAATCGATCACATCATCATCAGCTGCTGAGTCCGCAAAGACGTTAACCTTCTTTGTGACCTTCTTACGCTTTGGTGTGTCATCGTCATCATCCATTTCGTGGATTGATTCGTCAATGGCATCCACTGGATACCATGCACGCAAGCCCCATTCATTGTTACCAAGTGAGATGAATGAGCCATCTGTATTTAAGTCGGTATAAAATTGTGAGAGACGTGACCGGAACGTCTCCGCATCAACTGCCAAAAAGTCCTGAATTTCTTGAACCAGTGAGCTAAATGGCATAACTGTCTTGTGCTCTGCCAAAATTGCAGTTGCAATTTCAACCAATGCTAATTCTTCTTTTGGGTGATTGCCTAATTGTGTGAGTGCCATAGTGCACGTCCTTTCGAGTTTCTAACTAATTAAGTTTACTAGATTTAGCTTGGAATTGCAACCGTAACGCGTAGTCACCAACGACTTGTTCATGCGCAATGAGCTGATAGTCGATCGTGACTTCTCCCTGAGCCTTGTCCGGGTTAATCGTTTTATCAAGCTGCGTTGTTACCGTGGTTAAATGCATTTGCCCAGCCGGTGTCTGGTAGAAAGCTGGCACTTGTTTGCCTGGCGTAAAAACGAGTTGGGTTTGCTGGCCGTCACTTGTTCGGTGTAAGCGCACACTGTTCGGTTCAAATTTAAACCGAACTTGCGTTTGCTGTTCTGCGATAGTTTCCGTATAACGTAAGTAGACCTGATCATTTTTAACTAACAATTCACCCACTGTGTCAAAATTAAATGTTTCCACATCGTCATCCTGACGGACGGTGGTAGTCAGTGACAATTGCACTGCTTGTTTTTGTGTTTGTGACATTGTTCCCCCTCAACCAAGGGCGTGTGACAGCCCGACCAATCTTGTGTCCGACTGCGTTGCCCTGATACAGCTGATAATCCGCTGACA
>USIU01000050.1 GCA_900554745.1 uncultured Leuconostoc sp. | reverse complement strand
TCATCCTAGCCTCTTTTTTCATGAAAAAAAGCAGCACCACGCGGGCACTGCTTCAATATCTATTCAGTTTTTACGAAATTATCAAGCGCATCGTGCTTAGTTCAAGCCACGACGATTAATTTCACGGTACAACACCGATAGCGATGCATTGGCTAAGCGCGTACTACGCTTTGCAACCATCACTCGCTTGACACCTGCGTCCTTCAGCACAGCCTTGGCCCATGCCTTCGTACCAGTCAAAATCATTGTTGTTTCCTCCTTTGATTTTCTCTATATTCGTGTACAAACACAGGTTAACATATCGGAAAGGACGCCTGCAAAAAGACGTAAAAACTGGGTAAAAATCACAAGTGTTCTCTTGCATCCAAACAAGATGGGAACGTTTGTTGGGGCGGTTAAAACGACCGAACTTCTTCACGGTAAATTGCAACCTGCTCTTTAAGACGGTCAATATTATCGGCATCAAACTTATCTAGCACCGCTTGGGCTAATTCGATGGCAACCATCGCTTCAGCAATTACTGCAGCCGCTGTAACAGCGGTTGTATCTGATCGTTCAATTGAAGCACGATGGTTTTCATGCGTGTCGATATCAACACTTTGCATAGGACGGTAAAGCGTTGGAATTGGTTTAACAACCCCACGCACAACAATCACACCACCCGTAGTCATACCACCTTCAAAACCACCAAGATTATTACTCCCACGGGTAAACCCGTTTTCGGCATCCCAAAAAATCTCATCCATCACTTCATCACCGAACTTTTCGGCATTGTCAAAGCCACCACCGAAGTCGACGCCTTTAAACGCGTTGATACTAACAATCGCGCGGGCAATTTTAGCATCTAACTTTTCGGTAGCTGCCACGTACGACCCCAGTCCAACTGGCATCCCAGTTGCCATCACTTGTACCGTTCCGCCAACAGTGTTCGCGTCACGTTTGGTTTTGTCGATAACGGTTTGCATCTCTTCATCCCCCGAAGCATCCAAGGCGCGCGTCGGGAAGCTTTCCGTCACCGCGCGTAGCTCATCAAGTGATTTAAAATCTGTCAACCGACTCAAATCGCTCTTTGCTGGACCAACATTACGAACAAATCCGTGGACATCAACCCCAATTTCCCGTAACACAGCTTTCGCTACGGCGCCAACCGCAACACGCATCACTGTCTCACGTGCCGATGACCGTTCCAACACGTTGCGTAAATCAGCTTGATGACGGTATTTAATACCTCCGACCAAGTCTGCGTGACCTGGTCGAGGACGCATTACTTTACGCATCGAATTTTCAGCGTTCGCTGGTGTGTTAGGATCCATAATTTTCGTCCAGTGGTTGTGGTCATCGTTATGCACGTTTAGCGTGATTGGTGACCCCAGCGTCTTTTGGTGACGCACTCCTGACAAAATCGAAACAGTGTCGGTTTCAATCACCTGTCGTTGGCCACGACCGTATGCATGCTGTCTACGAGCCAACTCCTGGTCAATCATATCGCTCGTTAAGTTTAGTCCTGAGGGAATCCCTTCAATAATTGCCACTTCTTCTGGCCCGTGACTCTCACCTGCTGTCATGTATCGCATTTTTATTCTCCTATCTCTGTTTCACTCAAATTGACCACACGCAACGCATGTGAGACTACTAAAATTAGATTTATCACAGCAACAATTAACAAGCTTTGCATCACAACTGCCAAATGTTGTTCCGCAAAATGCCCAGTCACAATCGGCATAAGTAATGCCGCGATGCTACCGGAAAAGAAGTACCAGCCAGTTGCTCGCCCGGTAAACGTTGGGTTATGTGCAATAAGTTGTCCAACGCCTAACTGCAGTGCACCACCGGCGGCTGACATACCAAACATTACCGTCGCCATGCTAATCAAGAAAATCGAATTTGTGTTAACAACCAACAACATAATCAGACTTAACAAAGCCATACTGTTCATTACCACCAATAACCATTTTTCAGGGAGTAGACGACGACCAGTTAGTAGGAACACGAGCCCAACGCCAATCAAAGAACCTATGCTGTAGCAAGTCATCAGCAAATGGTCGCTTGTCTCATCGAAGCCGCGCACAAGTTGAAAGTAACGTGTTACCCATTGCGTGAAATGAATCATCAACCACATGGCGGTAAAGCCGTATGCTAAAAATGTAAATTGAACCACATCCCACTGCCAATGTGACGCTGCTTTTGCACCAGCAGAATGACTTTCTACCTTCGGAATTTGTGTGCCAATTAGAGCCAGAAAAGCGATGATTAAAATGGCGCTAGCTACCCAAAACACCCAGCCAAACCATAATTGGTGGCTATTTAAATTGATAATGATGATCGGCAAAATCCCTTCACCAATTGAGATCATGGCTTTAATCAGCACATTACCACTTGAACGACCGTCATGTAGCGCAAGTAACGTCGGGTAGGCCACCGCATCCAGCATGGCATTGGCAATGCCGGCGAAACTCGTTAAAACAATTCCTTGCCAAATCTGCGTTGATACCGGTACTAGTGTAAAGAAAACACCATAAGCAGCCATCGCCAGTAATAACAGCGTTTTTCGGGGCCAACGATCAGAAAGTTCGCCCAAAAATGGGTAAGCAATCAATTTTCCAATACCGATTGCCGATACAACCGCTGTCGCTCCGGCTAAATTTGTGTGCCAGATACTCGTAAAGGAACTCATAGTCTGCGCCAAAATAATTAATGCAAAACCTTGCACAACGTACATGAGGTAAATGGTAACTTGCATCCTAATTGCAACTAACTTACTCATATTTGCGCCTCCTCTCGTTGAATCGCCGTGGTTGTCATCAGATTTAAGTAGTCCGCAACTACCTGATCTGGCAAAATATTTTTAAATCGTTTTTGTAGTCGTTCTCGCATAGCAAGCATGCGACCAGGTTGAACTACCGCCAACTTATGATTAGCTTTAATACCAGCAACCTCATCAACTAACGCCATCCTCGTCACCATTGCCTGTAATATCTGGCGATCAACACTATCAATTTGACTGCGAATCATATCCAAAACGGTGGGTTCATCCAGATGGCGAGTAATTTCATCAACAATTTCGTTAGGGGTTTTCCTATCAGTTGTAATCATTAAGTCTGCCATCTGAGCATACTTAACCTGTCGATTTTGCCAAAGTTTAAAGAAGGACGCCAATGAGTGTTGCTGCATTAAAGGCCGCATGTCATCAGCCATCAACAGGCGTTCAGTCACAGTACTAAAGTCGCTATTTAGCCAAATGGTAAAAACATCTGGTCGGCTCATCAAATCCATACAACTTTGGGTTTCGATGACCCCACCACCAGTACTGATGACGGTATCAGGTTGTTCAAGGACCTTTGCTAACATCTTCGCTTCAATTTCACGGAAAGTCGGTTCGCCGACTTGTGAAAAGAACGCTGGAATCCCTTGCCCAACATGTTCGACAATTGCTTGATCCAAATCAATAAAATGCTTACCCAAATCATGGGCCAATTCTTGACCAACTGTTGTTTTACCGGCACCCATGAACCCAATTAATAATATATTCATCCTAAACCCCTCCTAATTTGTTGAATATTTGTTAGCGCCAACAATAACTGGTCAGCGTCTCCATTGGCCACTAAATCGTTTAGCCGTGTTAGTTCGGTCATAAAGTCCGCTACCGCCGCCATCGTAGCCGTCCGATTGTTTAATAATATTTGTGTCCACAGGTCGGGACTAGCTGCAGCTATCCGCGTCGTATCAAGAAATCCTGGCCCGACGAACGCGTGCTTTTGTTTATTTTCATTGGCACCTAATGTTGCAACCAAGGCATCCGCAATTAAATGGGTTGCATCACTTGTGAGTGCAACTAATGCATCATGTTGTTCAACGGTAACTGTCTCAAACTGACTACCCAATGGGGCCAATAATTCAGCTACTTTTTGGCGGTCAGATTTTTCGCCTATCAAGAAGAAATGTGCTTGTTTGAGCATAACTTTTCGCCGACCGTTAAAACCGGTTTCATCAGTACCAGCCATTGGATGGCCACCGACAAAATGCGGTAAGTGTTCAGTCGCTGTCATAATCGGCTGCTTAACTGATGCCACATCAACAATTAAGTTGGTCGTGTGTAGCTTTTGTAGAATAGCCACCGTTTCCGTTGGCGGCACTGCAATGACTACTAAGTCAAACGGCATTTCACTAATTTCCTTGGGTTCAAAAGCCCCATGAATCACACCAATTGCTAATGCATCACGAATATTTGCTGGCTCAATATCAAATCCTAATACTTCATAGTCCGGTGCTTGCCTCAGGCGTTCGGCTATCGCTGCTCCCATCGCGCCCAATCCCCAAATTGCAATTTTAAGCATGCATTAGCACCTCCATATCTCGTTTAAAATCAGGATATGACACGGCAATTGCTGCCTGGTCAGCAATCGGGGCATCATTGCTTGTCAGTAATTGTGCAATCGATTGCAGCATCGCAATCCGGTGGTCACCGTGGTCGGATAATGACTCAGCCGGTGCCTGCAATCTTGACACCCCGGTAATCAAAAAACCGTCTGGTGTCGGCTTAACGTCAGCACCATAAGCCACTAAAGTTTCACTCACGGTGCTAATGCGATCACTTTCTTTCACACGCAATTCGCCGGCATCCATGACTCGACTATCCCCATCGGCTCGCGCAAGTGCTAACGTCAGAATCGGTAATTCATCAATCATAGTGGTCACTTCTTCTCCCTGAACCGTCGTGCCGATTAACTGTGACACGCTGACGACACGGACATCAGCAATCGGTTCACCGTTTTGAACTCGTTCATTCAGCAATGTGATGCTTGCTCCCATCCGACGTAACACTTTAACAATGCCGGACCGTGTTTCGTTCACATTGACATCCTGCAAGACAATATCACTTCCTGGTTGCAACGTCGCACCAACCAGCCAGAATGCAGCTGACGACATATCTGCCGGTACCGAAACCGTAGTCGCAGTCATTCGTTGATCACCCGAAACAAAAATCATGCCACCCTGACAATCAACCGTAACTCCGAAACTAGGTAGCATGTTTTCGGTGTGGTTTCGCGTTTGAAAATCGTCAAAAACAATAACTGGCACTCCGGCAGTCAAACCGGCAAGAAGCAAACTTGTTTTGATTTGCGCTGAGGGCACCTTTAACGTTTCATTAATCACATCAGTCATGATGCCAGCTCGAATGGTGACTGGTAGATGCCCATCCGTCGTTGTAATATCAGCGCCGTAGCCAGTAAGCAAATCCACAATTCGATTCATTGGTCGCCGACTAAGACTGGCGTCACCCGTAATCACCGCTGGAATTCCTAAACCTGCTAATAGACCAATCATTAATCGTGTCGTTGTCCCCGAATTACCAAAATTAAACACGATTGGCTCATCAAATTGACGCTTTTGAATATCGGCAATCCCCAAGCTATCAATAATAATGTCGTTATGTTCGGTGATAACGACATCTACCCCCAACTGTTGTACGCCATGAATTGTTTGACGTATGTCGTCTGATAGCAACGGCTGCATGATATGCGTTTTACCGGCCGCCATAGCACCTAAGATAATCGCCCGGTGCGTAATACTCTTATCACTCGCTACACGTAATTGGCCGTTTAACCCATTTTGAATTGTCATCATATTTCCTCCAGATACGAAAAAAACGAATCGAGCGCCATGAAAGCACCGATTCGTTTAGAAAAATATCCAGCTGGTCATATTTTTTCTATTTCAAATCAAGCGCTTTGATGATTTCGCCCGATTCGCAATAGAAAATGCTTCTATTTCGGGCACGTCGTGATCGACGTGCCCGGCACATTAATCACGATGATTAGAAATAGAAGTAATAAGCATTATTAAATTGTGAGTTATTAAATGACATAGTCTTTCACCTGTTTCTCATAATTTATTAACAAAGCAAACTATACTTGCTTATTTTTTATTCGTCAACCCCGACTTTTGGGCAACAACTGAAAAACGTGCCCCCGAACACTGTCCGAGCGCACGCTTTTCGCTAATATTCTTTATTAATTTGATTTAACCAAAAGAAATACATCGTCGGTATAAACAGAGCAATGAAGAACACACCAAAGTAAACCTTATATGCTAACGTCTCGTTATACATCACAATCGTCAAAATAACTGGCATGAGCACGATTTCTTCAGCAAGCGCAATCAACGTTTTCTTTTGAACGCGTCGCTTAGCTACGATGTACTCAGTTTCAGAATAAACATCCTGGCTAACCCGCCCCTTTTTTCGTAATGATTGGGCTATCAAACTACCGGTCAGTACAAAAATACCACCCGCAATTTGCAAGCCAAGTCCGATGTTGTGGTCAACTACATACATCACAATGTAGCCAGCCAACAGGATTAGAAAGCCAACAATGTACTGCACCACATTACTAATCGCCAACACGCGGTACACTTCTTTTTCTTGATATTCATCAAGATCAACGGCGGAAGACGCCGCCCACATAACCATTTTCTTTTCAACGGATTCCCACATTATCCTTACCACTCAATCCAAAACAGTGCATCCAACGTTGTATCCAGCGCTTTAGCAATCCCAACGGCCAATTTCAATGTCGGATTATACGCCCCTTTTTCAATCAAACTTAAAGTCTGTCTCGTAACGCCAACTGTCGCTGCCAACTCTTTTTGTGACATGCCAGTCGCAACACGAACTGCTTTCACTTTATTTTCCATATACATTTCTCCGAAGAAAGGTAATATATATATATTCCTTTTGTAATATATACATTACTCCAGATACTTATAAATTGTCAAATTAATTCTTAAATTCGAATAAACGGGCAATGTAAGAAAACTGATGTATAAAAAAACAACGTAACACCCATAAGGCGTTTACGCTGTTTTCTTCGTTAGTTTCTCTTGAATCGTTTATGGATTAACAATCCACCGATTGCCGCCAAACTGATTGTTGGCCAAAATAGGCCGTTGCCTGGAATAAATAAACTACCTAATAATACAACAACTGCGGTCACTAACATCGTTACATCAAATACAATACTAGGTTTAATCCCGCTTTTAAACCCGATTTCAAATAGATGATCATCCTGCCGTCACTTGGCATTTTCGAACCCTTTATACAGTGCGACGAAAAACTTAATCACCCAAAATATAACAACGATAGCTGACATAATTCCAAATACGACACCTATCAACGAAAAGTTGGATTGAGGTGAAATATCTTGTGCGAGTATGAGATAAAAAATCTCAACTAAAATTAGATAACTATAAACCAATTCGTCAATCCCTCATCAACTCACACAACATTAAAATTAATGCAAACGGTTAACATAAGCAACGACCGGCGTCGCAATCAATGCCACTAAAATTGCGGACACAATAATTTCGACTATGCCGTTCACTCCTGCGACTGACAAAATTAACCAGCTTAATAAGCGGTTATCTGGAATACCTGTAAAGGTGGTGTTCATAACATTGAACCCTAGCCAAGTAAAAATCAAAACAAACGCCGTATTAATAAATGCGGCCAAACCACCAAGTATAAATAACGGTATAGTTTTGGTTTGGCGCGCTCGACCTTTGACCCAATGCCAATACAAGTAACCAATGATTAATCCGACTAAAATTCGCGGTACTAAAGCCGTCAGTGGATTACGGAACATCAAAGCTCCGATTGACGGCACGCTCGTCCAAGCATCCCACAAGGCATACGTCCCCCAGACGAAGCCCAAAAAGGCACCAGCACCAGGACCTAAAACGATTGCGCCAATCGCTACA
>USIU01000049.1 GCA_900554745.1 uncultured Leuconostoc sp. | reverse complement strand
TGTCATTCATTATGCTGTGCCAGGCAACATTGAGGCTTATTACCAAGAAATCGGCCGTGCTGGTCGTGACGGCCTGCCGTCGGAAGCCATCTTATTATATGCGCCACAAGATATTCATTTGCAAGAATTTTTTGTGCAAAAATCTGAAGGCACCGAGGCGCATAAACAAAACGAATACAATAAAATCCGGGAAATGAATGCTTTTGCCAATACGGAAACGTGTCTCCCACGTTATCTCTTGAGTTATTTTGGGGAGCTGGTGACCCAAGATTGTGGGCAGTGCTCGAACTGTTTAGATGCGCGCGAGCGGGTGGATGTCACAACCGATGCCCAGCGCGTCTTGGCCAATGTCGTGCGGATGAACCAAAGCTTTGGGAAAACGTTAGTGGCTAAAGTGCTTAAAGGTTCACGCGATGCCAGTGTGCAAAAGTATGCGCATTTGCTGACGTTACCCACATTTGGCTTGATGAAAGAGCGGACGATTAAAGATATTAGCCGCTTTATTGATTATTTGACGGCTGATGGGTATTTGCGGATTGAAGGCGGTGAATTTCCCGTCTTAAAGCTAACCGATCGTGGGTTACAGGTCTTGAAGGGGCAATTAAAAGTGACCAAGCGTGTTAATCAGCAAGTCATTGCCCAACGACAAACCAACGTGGCGACAGATGGCTTAAAGTTATCGGATGAGGATAACCAATTATTTGCTAAATTGAAGATGAAGCGTTTAGCACTGGCGCGTGAAGCGGGTTTGCCACCGTTTATGATTTTCTCCGACAAAACGCTGATGAATATGGCTGTTCTCCGACCAAAAACAGCGGCTGAATTTTTAGCTATTTCTGGTGTTGGTGAGAAGAAGTTTGAAATCTACCATGATGATTTTGCGGCGGTACTTGCCGAGGCGTAAGATAATTTCAAGGGTTTAAAAGATGGCGGTTGCCATCTTTTTTTGTGGCCTAAAAGTGTCAGGTGTTGACACGATAGGCAACACAGGCATTGTATGGTCATTTAAAAAAGAACAAAAAATTTACGTTAGTTAGTTGCGCGAACAAACCAACCGTGATATTATAACACTATAAAAAGAAATGTTACCGCTTTCAAAAAATCACAAGCGGCGTTAAATACCGTTAGATTTTAGCGTAGGGTGACACAGTATAGCATAATTTGTTAACAATAGAAGGAGAAGAAAGATGGACGGAAGTGTTCACAAGAATAATGAATTTGCTAAGCTCACGACATGGGATCGCGTGAGTTATGGATTGGGCGATTTTGCCCAAAATTTGGTGTTTGGTACGGTTGGCGGCTTCTTACTTTTCTACCTGACGAACATTAACGGTATTTCTGCTGGCGTCGGGGCAACGATCTTTTTGGTTGTCCGTTGGATTAACGTTGTTTGGGATCCTTGGGTTGGGACGGTTGTTGATAAAGCACGGGTGACAAAAAACGGTAAGTATCGCCCATTCCTGCTCAACTTTGGCTTGCCACTGGTTATTTTGGCAGCGTTGCTCTTCTTACCAGTTGCTAAGGTCCTTGGTGCTGGGACAGTCGCCACAACAGCCTACGCAACGGTTTCCTATATGGCAACGGCCTTAGTTTATTCATTTGTCAATATTCCCTATGGTGCCTTGAACGCCTCATTGACGCGTGATGAAGCAGAAATCGGGAAGTTAACCTCAACGCGTATGATGCTGGCCAATGTGGGAAACTTGTTGGTGTACACCCTTTTCCCTTTGTTTGTGCAATTGGCTTCACCAAATGCGAAATTGACTGACACTGGGTTGTTCGGTTTGAAGTTAAATTTGGGTAATTATGCTGCGCCAGAAGCAGCGGGTGCCTGGTTTAAAGTGTATGGTATTTATATGTTGATTGGCGCTGCGAGCTTATTTGTGGCTTACCGTAACACGAAAGAACGGGTATTACCTACAGATGCTACTGGTGATCAAGTGAAGTATACCGATCTTTTTGCGGAATTTAAGCGTAATAAGGCCCTACAAATCTTAGGCGCATTCTTCCTCGTTGGTTTTACCTTGATGTTCTTTGGCAACACAGTTTGGCCATACTTTATGCAATATAACTTTGGGGCTGAAGGCGGTAAGTCAGCTTTGATGGCCTCAATTGGCTTGATTGGTTCGATTCCAGGGATTTTCTTGGTGGTCATGTGGCCACGACTACGTGCGACGCTAGGTAAGAAAGGTTTCTTTTACACATTCTTGAGTATCTTCATTGTCGGTCAATTGTTCCTCTTTGCTTGGTCAAAGCAACCCTCAGCTGATTGGCTTGGTTTTACGGGTCGTTTCTTGCAACAGTGGGGCTTGACCTCAGCGACTGGCTTTATGTGGGCGTTAGTACCGGAAGTGGTGGCGCATGGTGAATATATTTCTGGTAAGCGTGTGGTCGGGATTATCAACGCCATCATGGGACTTTTCTTCAAGATTGGCTTGGCCTTGGGTGGTATTATTCCAGGGTATTTGCTGCAAATGACGGACTTTAAGTCAGGTGCTTTGACACAATCAGCACTTGCCCAGACAGGGATTGAATGGTCAATGATCTGGTTACCAGCAATCTTGGCCATCTTGGCAATGTTTGTGATTAGCCGTTATCCTTTGTCTGATGCTTATGTTGATAAAATGAATCACGAACTCAAAGAAAAGAATGGTTAATGTTTTAAATGAAGTTAAAAGGAGAAAATTATGCAAATCCAAAATCCTGTCCTCCCTGGTTTTAATCCGGATCCCTCAATTATTCGGGTAGAGGATACTTACTATATTGCGACATCAACATTTGAATGGTTCCCCGGGGTACGTATCCATGAATCAAAGGATTTGGTGCACTGGAACTTAGTTAAAAATGTGCTGGATACGACGGACATGCTTGATATGAAGGGCAATCCTTCTTCTGGTGGTATCTGGGCCCCCGATTTGTCGTATGCTGATGGCAAGTTCTGGTTGATTTTCACGGATGTGAAAATCACTGATGGGAACTTCAAGGATATGAAGAACTATCTGACAACAGCGGAAACGATTCAAGGTCCATGGACTAAGCCAATTTTAATTAACGGTGTTGGTTTTGATGCGTCACTCTTCCATGACGATGATGGCCGTAAGTATTTGGTACAGCAAACATGGGATCACCGTGAATATCGGCATCCGTTTGACGGCATTACGTTGACGGAGTTTGATACCGATACAATGCAGTTAAAGCCAGAAACGGCACGGACGATTTTTGCCGGCACCGATGTGAAGCTAGTTGAAGGCCCACACTTGTATAAGATTAACGGTGAGTACTACTTGTTTACGGCAGAAGGTGGCACGATCTTTACGCACCAAGAAGTGGTGTCACGCTCAAAGACATTGGATGAACTATCATTTGTCGTAGAACCAGACGGGCCGTTTATCACCAACTTTGATACGCCCAATACTTATTTGCAAAAGCAAGGGCACGGTGCCTTAGTGTCAACACCAGGTGGCGAATGGTATTATGCTTCGTTGACGGCCCGACCATGGCATCATGCCAATGAAAGTGCTACTGATCCGCGTGGTTGGTCAACTTTGGGCCGTGAAACAGCAATTCAAAAGGTGTTCTGGGACGATGCAGGTTGGCCACGAATTGTCGGTGGCCATGGTGGGCAAACATTTGTGGCTGCCCCAAAAGATGCGATTGTGACCGACGCACCGGCAGATCATTCACAACATGATGAATTTGACACGCCAACACTGGATATCAACTGGAACACGCTACGGGTACCATTTACTGACAAGATGGGTCACACGGGTGATGGTAAGTTAACCTTGATTGGACAAGGCTCACTGGCCAATACGTTTGATTTGTCTTTGATTGCCCGGCGTTGGCAAGCTTTCTACTTTGATGCGGAAACAAAGGTTAAGTTTAATCCGTATTCTTATCAAGCAATGGCTGGATTAACGAATTATTATAACCATTCACACTGGTCATGGATTTTTATTACCAAAAATGATGCCGGTCAAAATGTCATTGAAGTGGCCGAAAACAAGGGGGGTCTGCGCAATGGTAGCTACACGTCATATTTGCGTGATCAAGCCCCAGTCATTCCTGACGGAACAGAATATGTTTACTTTAAGTCTGAAAATCGTCAGGAAACGTATACGTACTATTACTCATTTGACGGGGAAACCTGGCACGCAACCGGTGTTGAATTAGACGCTGCGGTGTTATCGGATGACTATATTGTCCGCGAATATGGGGGCTTCTTTACGGGGGCCTATATTGGTTTGGCTGCCGTTGACTACTCAGGTTATGACTCGACAGCAGAATTTGACTACTTTGATTACAAGGAACTCGGCGATCGTTTGCTGGCTGACGGCACGTTCTCGTGGGAAAAGTCAGAACAACGCTTGGATTAATGGGTTAAAATGGCACTTCTATGAAGGGCCATTTTTTAATGGCAACAGCATTGGGTGGTGATGATGATAGCGAATGAGAAAAATTTAATCGGTGCTTGAAAGATAGGGTGAGTTTGCGTACAATGGAAATAATGTCTCATCGAACAAGCACTGTTCGTACTGCCGGTAACGCGTTATCTGGCGACGGCTGTTGCAAAAATATCTATCAGTAACCTCAGTCCTTTGAAATGGAGTGTCAGTCAACATGGATAAATCAGATCAACTCACAATGCGAGATCATAACCAACGGTTGGTGTTACAAGCGTTGTTTAATGCGAAGGAAACGTCGCGTGCGCAGCTGGCCGTCGATTTAAATCTCCATAAATCAACGATTAGTTCAATTTACCGTGATTTGGATAAATTAGGATTTATTGAAGACCTGGGTGAGGGGACGACCACGGAAACTGGTGGTCGGAAAGCCAAAATGATTCGCTTTAATCGGCGTTATGGTTATGTCATGAGTTTTGATATGGGGCGCTATCATCTACGGATGGCGTTAGTGCGTTTGAGTGGTGAGGTGATCATGCAAAGTGCCGAATTGGTCGACGGTCGTGCCGTCGATGAAGTGCTGGCATTGATGAGTCAACACGTGAAGGCGCATAAAAACAAAAAGCATGGGACGCAAGAAGGGCTAATGGGGATTGCCGTGGGAATTCACGGCGTGGTGAACGACAATCAGATTGTGTACTCACCGTTTTTTGATTACCAAACGGTTGATGTCGCGGCCACACTGGAAAAAGTCGGTGGCGTACCAGTTATGTTAGAAAACGAGGCAAACTCGGCGGCGGTTTATATTCGGGATTATCATGATTATTACCGGACGGCGCAGTTCGATAATTTGGTCGCTTTAAATATCCATTATGGTATTGGTGCCGGAATCATTATTGATGGCCAACTTTATCGGGGCATGCAAGGTGATGCGGGTGAAGTTGGGCGCAGTATTGTGGCCATGACTGACAACGGGCCAGTACGCGTTGAAGATTTATATTCTGAAGATGCCATGTTGGCACGACTGGCAGCGCTAACGGCCGAACCTGTGGCGAACCGTGATGCGTTTGTCACCTTTGCCAATCAAAACAGTGCCGTGAGCACGCGGCTGTTGGATGAGTGGGTTGTTGGAATTGCCCAAGTGGCCTACAATATCATTCAGACCACTGCGCCACAAGCCTTATTTATTCATTCGCGATTTATTGCTGAAATGCCAGATTTGCTTTGTCGTGTGGTAGAGGCGTATCAGCAAATGAATCCAACGAATGAAAGTGAAATTTTATTTGCCAATCGCTCGGTCTATGAAGCCACACTACTTGGTGGTGCGGCCGCGATGACCCGAAAAATTCTTGATTTAGAGGCATTACCGTTAACCTTCACCCATTAAACTCGAAAACCCAGTGATGGGTTTTTTTAGTGCCTCAGAAAATTGGTGACTATAAATTAACACAAAAAGGGTTGCACTCATAAATGAAAGCGTATACAATATACTTGTAAGTTGGTTGTTTAAACCAACCAACATAAAAAATAAAAGGATCAGGACATCAATGTCCAGAAGGAGTAATGACATGTCAGAATTGTTTTCATTTCCAAAAGTGACTTATGTTGGCAATCAGTCACTCACAGCTGGTGATGGGTACCATTACTATAACGCCGATGAAATTGTGGCCGGCAAGAAGATGAGTGAATGGCTTAAGTTTTCAGTGGCTTACTGGCACACAATGGATCAACGGTTAACGGATCCGTTTGGTGAAGGTACAGCCGTCCGCCCATGGGATAATGTGGGTGACGGTGATGAAATGGCTGCGGCGTTGGCCAAAGTCGATTATATGTTCGAATTTTTGGACAAGACAGGCATTGAATACTTTGCGTTCCACGATCGTGACTTGGCCCCAGAAGGGAAGACATTAGCGGAAACTAATGCTAACCTCGACAAGGTAATCGATAAGATCGAACAAAAGATGCAAGAAACAGGCAAGAAGGTGCTTTGGAACACGGCCTCACTCTTTACCAACAAGCGTTTCTTAGCTGGTGGGGCAACGACACCATTTGCCGAAGTCTTTGCTTATGCTGCTGGTCAAATTAAGCACTCACTTGATATCGCCAAGCGCTTGGGTTCAGAATCTTATGTTTTCTGGGGTGGTCGTGAAGGGTATGACTTCCTCTTGAACACCGACACAAAGCGTGAATTGGACCACATCGCCGCCTTCTTCAAGTTGGCTAAGGACTATGCCGATGAAATTGGCTACACAGGACAATTCTTAATTGAACCAAAGCCAAAGGAACCAACACAACATCAATATGACTTTGACGTGCAAACAACGATTGCGTTCTTAAAGACCTATGGCTTGGAAGACACATTCAAGTTAAACTTAGAAGGGAACCACACATACTTAGCCGGGCATACTTACGAACACGAAGTGCGCTTTGCACGTGAAGCTGGTTTGCTTGGGTCACTTGATGCCAACATGGGTGACAAGCTCACTGGTTGGGATATCGATGAATTCCCAAATGACATCTATGAAGCCACATTGGTGATGTATGAATTCTTGAAGAATGGTGGTTTGCCAACGGGTGGTTTGAACTTCGACTCAAAGCCACGCCGTCAGAGCTTCGAATTTGAAGATCTCTTCTATGCACACATTGCTGGTATGGATACCTATGCTGCTGGTTTGAAGGTCGCGGCCAAGTTGATTGAAGATCAAGTTATCGAAAACATTTTGAAGGCACGCTATGCCTCATTTGATTCCGGCATTGGGGCCGACTTTGAAGCTGGTAAGGTCACGTTGAAGGATTTGGCGGCTTATGCGGAAAACAAGACAGATGACGAAATCAACGCCACATTGCAGTCAGGTCGCCAAGAACAAATTAAGGCCACATTGAACAACTACATTTTCTCAGTGTTAGGCAAGTAAGCGTTAAAATTAATCCGATTATATCTCCTCCCAAAAATAATCGCCTCTCCTTAAAATTCTAAATAAATAACTACCGATTTCACCACCGACTGCTGAGATTGGGTTGGTGGAAAAAGGCATCGTTACTGACGTTGCGATGCCTTGTACATAGCATGCAGGCTGAAATTTAACCTGTTTGTCAGTGTGACGCTGCATGCGAATATTTTGAGTCATTAAAGTTAATTGGAGAAAAAAGTATGACACAAGTTGTATTGGGTGTCGATCTTGGCACATCATCTGTTAAAGTTTCTGCTGTGGATCGTGCGGGTCAAATTGTTGCGCAGCAAAGTTTTGATTACCCACTATCACAGCCACATCCAGGCTGGTCTGAACAAAATCCGGAAGATTGGGTGAATGGGACAACGGTTGCCATTGTGAACTTAATTTTAAAGGATGGCATTCAGCCAGCAGATATTGCGGGCATCTCTTATTCTGGACAAATGCACGGCCTTGTCTTATTGGATGAACACCATCAAGTGTTGCGGCCCGCCATTTTATGGAACGATACCCGCACGACCAAGCAAACGCAAGAAATTGCGGATAAGATGGCAGACAAGTTTGTCGCCATTACGCGTAACCATGCTTTGGAAGGGTT
>USIU01000048.1 GCA_900554745.1 uncultured Leuconostoc sp. | reverse complement strand
AGAGTAATAGGCTGGTCCCTGAGTCACTTCGTCTTTTGCTGGCTTATCGAATGATACTAATTGCGACACACCAATACTGCGCTCACCTTCACCTTCCGAAATTGAATGATAAAAAACCATCCGTACATTGGAGGCTGCGAATGGCGCAAATTTTCCAATACCTTTACTTCCAGCTGATGCTTCGTCATCTTTAACTGAATCACCTGCGACAAAAATTAATGATTGCCAATTTTTGTTCGCCAATCCTTTGGTATTAAAATCGCTCATTTGAAGTACCGGAACTGTTGCTTCATTTATGACATTTTCATATGTGTTTAAAAAATCTTGTGCTGTTTCTGAGCTATCCCACTTTGATCGCATTGCAGGCAAAGCCTCATTTCTCAGCTCTTCGATACCTGGAATATCGCTAGACGGAATGTCATGTTTTTGGAATTTGACCACGACCGGTCCATCAACAGCTAGATCCTTCGCATCCAAAGAGTTCTGGATACCTTCGCGTGTAATTGAATTTATTGGCACATCAGAAAACGTATCGATTCCAGCTGCGTTAATTCCACTAAGTGTCAATCCCTTACCACTAGGGAAAATCCAAGAATCAGATTGCTTTTTAACCGTAGATCTAAAAAAATCCATACAACTATACCTACTCCCCATATAAATAGTCTTTATTTAATTAGATCATAAATTAAAGCAAAACTCACTAATAAAACGATCACCCCGTTAACTAAATACATTTTCTTCATTAATCCGCAACAAAAAAGCCGAGCTTAAAAGCCCGGCTCCCACAATTTTACCGTATTCGCGTAATAAACCAATTCATAATCGAGTTAACTGAACTAGCTCGACGTGGTACTGTGCTACCGCCAATGTCAGGTCGATGTAATCGGATCAAATTTTCAACAATAGGTTTCTCTGGCAAATACCCTGTTGCAACCCACACTTCAATCATTGCCCGGAATATTGGTCGTTGAATTAATTGCTTTGCAAACAACCCCAACTTTGTATTGTAATCGCACTTGATAAACATGCTACCCAATTCAGAAACTTTAAAATAACCGTCCTTCTTCTGCGCTAATCCGAAGTACTCCGCTGCATTGGCATAATAATCGGACTGTCGAATATCGAACTTAAACGATTCTGCCAGATACTCTTTCGTTCCAACAGAAAAGATATCTCCTTGCTCGCTTTGAATCGACTTACCACTCAATACAACTGGAATTTCAAATATTTTCTCCGGATCGTTAGCCTGAATAAAGGGTACTAACTCACCATTTTCTCGCCTTGGTTCCATCGAGTTCGGTTCCTGCGCTAACAACATTTTCAACGTATCGCGCGTAACTGGCTTCGATTCTTCCTCAAACACGAATTCATATTCTCGAATTTTCTTAAGCGAGTTAAAGTCATTGATATCAGTAAACTGATAAACGTGGAACGAAAATACATCATCTGTGTAAGTGAAGTATGCCGAATATATTTCCTTCGGAAACTTCATTTGGTCATGATAAATCCGAGTTGGAATATACAACTGACGAATATTAAAATCCTCTGGTCGCTTCTTCTTTGATTCGATAATCAAAACTCGACTTGGTGATTCATAAACTCCATCGATCTCAGATTGCCAGCCATCAATCACGAATTTTGTTTGTCCATCCCTAAAATGACTAATCTGGAAGTCAATTAGTCCGGTTCCTTTTTTACCACTAAGTGTTGCAACAACATCAGCATCTAAATCATTCATGACATACTTCAACATGCCACTCATTTCAGCAACCGATTGTGCAACTGCTTCACTATTTATTGTTTCTGGACTCTCCGGGCGAATACCAGAAATCCATTTTGGAAACGTCATGCGTACCGGTTCAAGCACTTCATATTTCAGATTTTCAAAAGTCTTGAAGTCTGAAATTTCATAGCGATCTTTCCCTTTAGGCATCAATGAGAATTGTGCCTTCTTACCAAATACTTCCTTATTAACCGAATCTTTAAACACTTCCGGTAAATCGCTACTGAAGTCGAACTTCAACAGATTTCGAGCATCTGGTGCATTATCAGGTCGATTAGCGTAATATTCTCGAACGTATTTATTAATATCGCTACTCGTGATTTCAAACCCACCATACTTTTCAATTTGGTTAGGAATGTCAAAGCGGTCAAATAAATATTGCCATGCGATATCTTGCTTTCTACTTCTTACTTTGGCCATGATCGTTTACCCCCAACTACGTACCAGTACCTCAGAAACTTTTGCACGACTACTTGCCTTTGCAGCTACAAATCGGTGTGCTTCAACCGTCTCAATTACACCGATTCCTTCGTATAATTCATGAAGCAACGGCACATCATTGTTAGACAACAACACATAAACGCCACGATCCTTCAACGTCTTAAACAAGTCACGCAGGCGTACCTGTTCGTCGTAACCAAATTCACTTGAGTAACTTGTAAAACTAGCCGTATCGCTTGCTGGGATATATGGCGGATCAAAATACACAAAGTCCCCGGTCTGTGCTTTTTCCACTGCCTTCTCAAAATCTCCCGTCAAAATGTCGATATCTGCATTATTCAAATATTCCGACACACGGTGGATCGTCACCTCATCAGCGATCTTCGGATTCTTATATTTGCCGTATGGTACGTTGTTTTGCCCCTTACTATTAACACGCCACAAACCGTTGAATCCCACCTTAATCATGTAGATGAAACGTGCTGCTCGTTCGACTTCTGTCATCTGTTCTAAGCGACCATCACGATCTGTTAAACGCAAATCAAGATAATAATCCTTGGAATTGTTAGCCTGATGTTCAACTAGCTTAGCCAACAATTCATCCGGTTGGTCGCGTACCACACGCCATACATTCGCCAACTCTGGATTGAAATCATTAACAACCGCTTTATTTGGTTCTAAAGACAGCAAAAAGGCACCCCCACCCAGAAACGGCTCAAAGTATGTCCCAAAGTTTTCAGGAATATACTTGGCCAGTTCCGGAAGGAGCTGCCTTTTTCCACCTACCCACTTAATAAATGGGCGGATCTCACCTAGTTGGTTGGTTGGTTGGTTGGTTGGTTGGTTGGTTGGTTAAGCATGCGTGTGATCCTCTTATCTGTCAAATTGGATCTTAATTGTTGATCACTTTTTTAAATCGATCAACTAACAACACAAAAACACCACCGAACCAAGAATCAGCAGTGTTTCAAAAATAATATTAAAGAAGAATAGCGTATGCGTTATTCAGCATATGAACGGCAATCGAATCACCCAAATTGTTGCGACGTCGGTAGACATATGCAAGTACGGCACCAATTACAAAATACACTAGTGTCACGACGTTCAAATCAGTTGAATGAATGACCATAAACAAAATACCGTTCACGATAATGCCAACCCATTTACTCATGAACTCACCAAAGTACTCAAAAAATTTAAATCGAAAAATAATCTCTTCCATTATTGGCGCCATCACAATATCAATAACTGCCGCCAAATAATATGTTTTACGAAGTTCATCCATGACTAACTTTTGATTCTCATTCGTCGGGATATGCCACAGGTCAGCTAGTACCCCAAACAAAACTTGAAAAGCTAGAATTATCAGAAATGCAATGCCCACTGCTTTCCAATCAATATTCTTTAGCGATGGCCACAATTGTTTTGGCCATGAATAATGGATAAATAATGCACTCAATAATACCGTTAGACCAACGCCAATGAGAACACCAGTCATTGTTTTAGCTTCATCAGCCGCAAAAAACGATGGTATCGTGGCTATTTGTTCTAACACAAATAGCCCAAACAACAATAACAATCGCTTAACTATCTTACTAATACTTCTCATAAATACCTCCTCATATATAATCAGTCTACTATTCATACAAACAACATTCATATTCATTTTTCATTCAAAACAAAAACACCACCAATCAAAACGATCAGTGGTGTTTTCGGATCAAGCCGGCTGGGTTACCGGCGATCTACATTTTAAGGAGTAGAGAGTTTGAGTTGGGATTCTCAAACGGGAATATGAGTCATTCTTAGGGATTGTCTTAGGGGTTATCCCCTTTCGACATGATTAATAATAAGGTTGCTACCTTAACGCACCAATAACTGGGGCTGAAAGTTAGCTTAATTAGTACGCACTAACTACATTCATGAAGCCATAATACCCATTCATATTGGCATAATTTTGTGCTTCCCATTCGCTGTAAAACTGACGGGCGCCGAACTTGCCAAAGACAAATCGTGGCATACCGTTACTGATGTCTTGTACGTACTGACCATTAATTTCAATGATGTACATCACTGTTCACCTCTTTATTTAATATCACATCAATTTTACGCGTCATCCCCAAAACATGCTGGTTTCCAGCTCACATAAAAACGCCGCTAGTCCCCCAACTAACGACGCTTTCTCGATTAATTCAAACTACCAGTTACAGCCTGACCACGCTTGATAACACGTGGCGCGTCCGTTAACACAGCCAAATCTTGCAAAGGATCACGGTCCAAAATCAACATGTCCGCATCCTTGCCTGGCACCAGTTCACCAACGCGTTCCGCAATCCCCAACAATTCTGCCCCGCGAACCGTTGATGCGAGCAACACTTGTTCCGGCGTCATCCCCACGCTCGCCAACAAGCGAATTTCCACACCAGGTCCAGACTTAAAATCGTTATAACTTGTACCAACATCTGTCCCCATCACAACATTCACGCCAGCCGCAGCTGCGTCACGAATGCTTTGTTGATGCGCCTCCCATAACGCTGACGCCTTATCGTACATATAAGCTGGAATATCATCCTTGTGTTGCAACATCTGCCAAGGTGCAGCCATTGTTGGCACAATTGCTGTGTTCGTATCCAACAACATTTGAATCGTTTCGTCATCTAAATACACCGCGTGTTCAACCGAATCAACACCAGCCAGGATGGCATTCTTAATGCCCTGCGTCCCTTGCGCGTGAGCCATAGCAGGCTTGCCCTTGTGGTGCGCTTCAAGTACTGCTGCCGTCAACTCTTCCACTGATAGTTGCTCATCCGTTGGTTGCTCACCATCCAAGCTCACGCCACCGGTTGCCATTAGCTTAATCGTTTGCGCCCCGTGCTTAAGATTCCAACGGGACGCCTTGCGCACTTCATCAACACCATCAACTTCCATACCAATCTTTGAACCATGACCACCAGTCATCGTCAACGCTGCACCACTACCGATGATGTCTGGCAATTGTAGGCGTTGCTGACGAATCTTGGTCGCCAACTTCAAATCGATGTTATCCGTTGAGCCAGCGTCACGAATGGTTGTCACCCCACTCGCAATCGCATCCTGCAAATTCTGCAACGCAACCAGCGTATCCAACGTGACATCCTGACCCGCGCGTTCGCGACCGTCAGCTGCCATTACAATATGCGTATGCGCATTAATCAATCCCGGCACCAAATACTTGCCTTGCACATCAACTATTTGATCAGCCTCACGTACGGTCTCAACCACCTGACCAGATACCGTGTCCACTGACACCGTTTGTGACTTGAACCCCTCGTTCGTCACATACACATTTCCACCAACATAATTAACAATTGTCATATCATTATCCCCACGCTTTTATTTCTTAACTGCTTTTGTAAAGTCGAACGTTGCGCCGACTGTATTAATCTGCACCCCGGTTACCTTAGGGTTAATCATCACTGAATTCGTTACATCGAATAACGTCGTAGCTGGCACTTGCGTTTGATAAATCTTCTCGGCACGTCCCAGGTCAGCCATGCGAGCTTCGTTGTCCATCACGTCTGTTGTTTGGGCTGCCGTCAACGCAGCGTCATAGTTCTCATCAGTCCAGTTACCAAAGTTGGCTGTTGCCCCCGTTTGCCAATTAGCCAAGAACGCTAGTGGATCGGCGTAATCACCATTCCAACCCACCAAAACCATTTCGAATTGTGATGACAACATGGCCTTCACACGAGCTGTTTTCGGTTGCGTCTTTACCGTCACTTGCAAACCTGGTAAGTGACTTTCTAGTTGTGACTGCAAGAATTGGGCTTGGTTCTTTGATGAATCATCATTGTCAGCCAACAAAGTCAGTGACGTCTTCTTGAGTCCTTCTTGTTTCATTGCTTTTTGCCAAAGGCGCTTAGCTTCCTTTGTGTTGTAACCCGTGTTCTTAACCGCATTCGCCTTCGCAAAATCAGTCTTTGTCTTCGGGTCCGTCACAATGCCAACCGGCGTAAATGTCTTGCTCATCGTCGCTGAATCAGACATCACATTCTTCACCATCGCGGCCTTGTTGATAGCACGTTGCATGGCTTGGCGGGCCGTTTGGTTAGACAAAATACCCGTCTTCACGTTGAAGGCCAAGTATTGCGTCCGCGCTTGCTTGATTTGGTGATAACCGGTCTTACCCTTCACGCCCTTGATTTGGGTTGCTGACAGCTCCGTGTAATCGACCTTGTTCGATTGGTACAAGTTGTAACCCGTTGATGAGTCGGTCACCGTTTGGAAGTGAACTTCCTTAGGCTTCACCTGCTTGGCATCGATGTAGTATTTGTTCTTGACCAAGCGGTATGACTTGTTTGAACCGTTCCAACCCACGACCTTAAAGGGACCGTTATAGAGTGTGTCGGTTGACGTTGACCCATACTTGTCGCCAACCTTCGCTTCGAAAGCTTGGTTTTGTGGGTAAAAGCCCTTTTCAGTTAGAATCTTGGCCATCATCGGTTCGGGTGCCAACAAGTTAATCTGCAACGTCTTATCATCCAATGCCTTGATACCCAACGCTGACAAATCAGTTTGCTCACCTGTATTAAGTGCCTTGGCGTTTTCGATGTTGTACATCAAGTTGGCTGAGGTTGACGCGTTCTTCGGGTCAATCGTGCGTTGCCAACCGTAAACGTAATCTTGCGCCGTCACAGGGTCGCCGTTTGACCACTTCAAGTTATCACGCAAGGTAATTGTCCAAGTCTTGCCATCTTCAGAAACGTCAACCTTCTTAGCATCCGCCAGCTTTGGCTCGTTGTTCTTGCCAGAGCGATACAAGCCTTGCCCCGACTGGTCAATAATTTGTGAAGATGCGACATCTGGCGCACGAGATGGATCAAGTGTGCTTAAGTCAGCCGATTGCGTCCAGTTAATAATCTTGTCTGATGCTGCAACATCCCCCGCTGGTGTAACCATCCATCCAAGCGTTGCCGTTGCAAGTGTCATCAATGCTAGTGTCTTTGTGTTCATGTTCGTAACTCCTCATGGTTTGGCGAGTTACTAAAGCGCTTTAGTCAAAATAAAAAACGACCAGTATCCATCCGGAAGATACTAGTCGTTACTCGTGTGTAATATCGAATAATCCACTAGCCTTCACCTATCGCGGTGAAAGCTAGCTTGCTTAAAAGCCATCATTCACCGCTTCTTAAAAAAGAAAAACGCGAATGACGTAAAGGCATTAACTGAATATGATGTTGTGTGTACTGAATTGTTCATGATAATGCCTCCTGCTTTATTTGATGTGTTAAGAATAGCGAACCCAAATGATAATGTCAACACTATTTTCTAATTTAATTTTAATTAAACGTTTAACGGCAAACAAAAATGCCACTAGGTGGGAAACTAGTGGCATTTTCGGATCAAGCCGATTGGGAGGTCGGCGATCTATTTGTTATTTTTAAGGAGTAGGATTGTCTGCGATGGGATTCACAGACAAGGAGTATGAGATATGTTGATTGCTATGCTATGGGTTTCTTGTCTTAAGGGTTATCCCCTTTCGACATGATTAATAATATAGCCGGAACCTTAACTCAGAAATAACTGTGGCTGAAAGTTAGCTTAATTTTGGGTATTGTCCAAATTGCTTCTCAACTCGGTTGCAAACAAAAACACCACTAGCTGGGATACTAGTGGTGTTTTCGGATCTAGCTGATTGGGCAATCAGCGATCTGTTCGTTATTTATATAAGGAGTAGGAGTGTTTTAAGATATCAAGCTTAAAACGGGAGTATGTTTTCATTGCTATGGGTTTCGCGTCTTAAGGGTTATCCCCTTTCGACATGATTAATAATAATGCCG
>USIU01000047.1 GCA_900554745.1 uncultured Leuconostoc sp. | reverse complement strand
AAAAGTAAAAAAAACTTTTATTAGCAAAGAAGGAGATTTTGTCATGGTCAATTCAAAACGTCTGTTGCTCGTCGTTGGTACTGCCTGGATGATCGATGCGCTAGACGTCGCTTTATTGTCGTTTATGATGCCCCTCTTAAAGGCGGAATGGACGCTAAATGAGACCCAACTTGGGTTAGTTGGCGCCATCACGTCTGTGGGCATGATGATTGGTGCTTTGTTGTGTGGAAAATTATCAGATCGGTTTGGGCGGCGACGCGTCCTAATGTGGACGCTTGTCCTCTTTTCTTTAAGTAACTTGGCGCTGGCCTTTGCCCCGAACTTGACTTGGTTTATGGTGATTCGCTTTATCACCGGCATTGGATTAGGCGGCGAGCTGCCGGTTGCCGCAGCCTTGATTGCCGATCACTATACCGGTACAAAACGCCACCAAATGCTGGTGTTGGTGGATAGCTTTTGGGCTTATGGTTGGATTATTGCCTCCCTCATCGCATTTTTAGTGATTCCCCACTTCGGTTGGCGGACCGCGGCACTCTTGACCGCTAGTCTGTCGCTTTATGCCTGGTATCTCAGGCATCATCTCCCAGAAGATGCCATCACACCCAAACAGCAAGCAACACCCGTATTTCGGACGCTATGGTCGCCTGAACATCGCTGGCCTTTGCTTAATATCAGTCTGGTCTGGTTCATTGTCATGTTAACTTACTACGGCATTTTCCTCTGGTTACCCAGTGTGTTGGTTTTACGTGGCTTTTCCGTGGTACGGTCCCTGGGTTATACCTTAGGGATGAGCATTGCCCAATTACCCGGCTACTATTTAGCTGCTTATCTCTTAACTAAAATCAATTTAAAAAAATTACTCAGTATTTATCTGCTAGGGACCATCATTGCCAGCCTCGTTTTTGGCCTAGCACACAGTACGCCAGTAATCCTAATTGCTGGTGCTTGGTTATCATTCTTTGATCTGGGAGCTTGGGGTATTCTCATTGCGTTAACACCCAGCCTCTTTCCCCAAGTTATCCGTGGCACGGCGATGGGTTCGGCGCAATCTGTTGGTCGCTTAGGGGCAACTATTGGGCCATTCTTGGTCGGCTGGCTCCTCGATGCACACTTTGGTATCAGTGGTGTTTTCGGTCTCTTTGTGAGCCTCCTATTGATCGCCATGGTACTCATTATTTTTGGCGTGAAAAATTCAAACCCCCAGATAAATTAACCATGAGACTAAAAAAGACACCTAGCTGGTGTCTTTTTTAGTCTCAGAATATACTCTGAAGCCAAAACGCCTTAATACGTATTTGATGTCACCTGATCCGATTGACGTCGCAGGATCAACAGTAAGATTGCCCCAATGACCATCAAAATGACGCTGTAAATCAAATTGGCCACTAAGCCGTTGACTGTCCCATCCCCTGATACCGCGTTGGCCGGATCGGTATTGGCCCGGATAGCCACTCCCAACGATTGCACTAATGGGCTAAATAGAAAGACACTCAAGTCATAGTCAGAGAGATGCGCCAAAATATTCATGGCCAAAATGGCTAACACACCTGCTTTCATTTGCGGTAACACCACCGTGCCAAATCGATATAACGCTGGTGCGCCCATGCTTTGCGCCGCTTCTTCAGTGTTGGCATCGACGCCATAAAAGAGACTTTCTAAAAACCGTAGCGAAAATGGCAACCGCGTAATGGTATAACCAATCAATAACAAGCTCAGGCCACCGGTTAAAATTTGATTCCCCACGAGCAGTTGCGCTGAACCAAAAGTCGTAATTAATCCAATCGCAATGAGCGGTGCCGGCAATAGCCAAGGGAGGTACATCACACCAGCCAGTGTCTGATTAACCAGGCCAGCTGACTGGCGTCTCGTCACCGCACGCGCCACGATTAACCCAATCAAAATCGCAGCCAATGCACTCAGGGTAGCGTATACCAAACTGGTAATAATTGGATTTAACGTCGCTGGCGTCGTTAAGATCGTCACGTAGTTTTGCCAAGTGAACTGACCCAGTTTCTCGGTTGCCACCGCCGTCGCACTGGTCAATGAAAAAATAATTGTCGCCCCAACCGGCAAAAGTAAAATCAACCAGATTAAGTATGCCACAACATGCACCAAATCATTCACAAACTGTTGGTGAATCTTTTGTTTGCGCATCGGGGCCGGCACTTTCGTCTTAAAAGCATATCTTTTGCGACGATCTAACCAGCGACCAAGTAAGAGTAAGACCACCTGCATCAGACCCAGTAACAAAGACAATGCCGCAGCCAAATTATAGGTGCCCGTATTGCCAGTAAAGGTCAAAATTGTCGGTGTGATCGTCGAAAAATGATCCCCACCCAAAATCAGTGGCGCCGACATCGCCCCCAATCCCGTGTTAAATAACATAATAGTAAGCGTCGTCAAAGTCGGCACTAACGCCGGTAAGACGATTTGGGTTAAAATTTGCCATTGATTAGCACCCAAACTGCGCGCCCCTTCAATCGTTTGAAAATCTAATTGTTGAATACGCGTGGTTAAAAACATCATGTGATTAGCCGTTGCGGCAAACGTCATCAAAAACAACACTGCGGGAAAACCTGTAAACCAATCAGGCGACAAATGCGGCCAAACTTGCTGTAGCCATCGGGTGACAAAGCCCGTACGCCCATAAACAAAAAGATAACCCGTTGCCACCACAATTCCACTGTAAATAATCGTCGTCAAATAGCCGGCTTGTAACCATCGCGCGCCTTTGATGTCAAAATAGCTCACCACCAAAGCCATAAAAATCCCAATAAGATTAGCAGTAACTGCTAAACTCAGCCCTAAAATTAGCGAATTGCCTAGCGCGTGCATGGCAATCGCTGAGGTGAATATTTTGTGAAAGGGTGCCCAGGTAATCTGGGTGCCCGACCAAAAAACATGCTGTAACAAGCCAAAATTAGGTAACAACACAAATGTGACTAGAAACCAACCCACGACAATTTGTGGGAGTAGCCCGCGAAACGATTTATTCTGACGCATTTTCATCTCCTGCTACAACCACCACATCACCGCGATTAAAATAAACCGTCACCGCTGCCCCGATCGCATACAACGCTTGTGGTGCTGTGATGAGTGTGAGTTCAGTATCTAACGCTAACAACGTATAACGATACCCCGAACCAAAATACTCTACTTCACGCACCACCCCTGAAATTGTAAAATCGCCTGAGTCTAAGGTGAGGTGTTCTGGCCGAATATAAGCCTGCGCTTGGGGCGCCAGTGTTAAGGCTAAATTCGTCACAAGTTGCGGTCCTAAGCGGTTAATATCCCCAATAAAGTTCGCGACAAACGCTGTCGCGGGCGTTTGGTAAATCGCTTGTGGTGTCCCAATTTGTTCAATACGCCCGTCATTGACCACCGCAATCTGATCAGACAACGTTAATGCTTCACTTTGATCGTGCGTGACGTAAATAATCGTCATTTGCAGCAAATTCTGTAATCGCTTGAGTTCACGGCGCAACGCCACTCGCAACCGCGCATCTAAGTTAGAGAGCGGTTCATCAAGTAGTAATAAACTGGGGTTTGGTGCTAATGAACGGGCAATGGCAACACGCTGTTGTTGCCCACCAGATAATGCCGAAATTTCCTTTTCCAAACTGTCACTTGGTAACTGCACAATCTCGGCCACTTCTTTAACCCGCGCATCAATGGCCTGTTTCGTCAACTTTTGGAGTCGTAACCCATACGCAATATTGTCATAGACGCGCATCGTGGGAAATAACGCATAATTTTGAAATACCATCCCAATCGCCCGTTTTTCCGGCGGAAAGTGCGTGATATTTTGCCCATCTAATTGGACTTCGCCTTGGCTCACGGTGTTAAATCCAGTAATCGCCCGCATAATGGTTGACTTGCCACTCCCTGATGGGCCGAGCAAGGTAAAAAAAGACTTTTCTGGGATGGCCATCGTCACATGTTGCACTGCTGCATGCGTCCCGTACGTAATGGTGACATCGTTTAACGCTAATTTCATTGGCTATCCTTACTTCAAATCATTCAAGTTAATTTTCTCAACCCACTGATCAACATATTTGTTGTACCAGTTGACATCAATATTATGAATTTTAACTTGTTGGGCTAATTGCTTTTGGAACGCTGGCACTGAAGTTTGTGCTTGCTGGTTGAGCGTATTAATGTGGAACTTTTTCGCCCAAGCTGCCTGCACTTTGGCACTACCAAACCAGTTAGCAAACGCTTCGGCCGTCTTCGTGTTACCAGATTTATTCACCAAGCCAATTTGCTCCGTGGCCACTGGGACACCGTCTGTTGGTGTGATCACCTGTGGTTGCCATTTAAACGTGTTTGGAATATTAGCTAAGTCAGACGAAAAGGTATAACCAATTTTAGCCCGGTCATCATTGACTGGCTGGGCAAAAAGTTCATTGGGCTTCAACTGCACCCCATTTTTGAAATAATTGGCCAAAGCGGTCCAACCAGCTTCACTGACGCCCAGGTCGCCATGATCATCACGATAAGGCGATAAGATTTGCGCAATCACAATCAGATTCGTCCCACTGCCCAAAGTGCCCTTACCTGGCACCGTATATTGGCCAGCAAATGCCGGTGTCGTCAACGCTTGCCAAGACGTTGGCAGTGCTGATTTTGCCACGTTTGGCTTCGCAACTAACACAATCTTTTCTTGGTCAGTCGGATAATAGTAACCTTTACCGGTAATTTGGCTGGTTGGCACCTCTTTTGCCCAACTGGCCGTGTAGGGTTTAAGTAATTTTTGGTTGGCTAATTCATCAAAGCCAAACTGGTTAGAGCCGTAAATCACATCAGCAACTGGCTTATTCTTCTCGGCGACTACTCGGTTGACTAAATCCCCACTGCCTAACTGAACTTCCTTAATTTTAAAGCCCGCCTTGGCGGCTTGTTGTTGAATCCACTCACCTCGGCCATTACTAAACGAGTTAGAATAGACAACAATACTTTTGTCCTTTGATTGACTGCCATTCACGGCCGTCACGGCAACAGCGCCACCACCAACGACAACAACTGCTGCAACGGCACCAAGCCATGTTTTTGTGTTCATCATTTTTCCTCAATCATTACAATCATAATGCGATATGTCACATTGCTAAGTATAACTGGCGATTGTAAATTATTAGGGCGATCACGTAAACATCGTGTCAATAAAGTGTATGGGGTTAACTATTTACGACTTATCGGTGGCTTGTTTGCTGACTTACTCCGGATAATGGCCTTAATTTTTAAACGTATAAAGTATGGTAAGATAGTAAACATGATAAATAACGCATCCTCAAAACACCGCTAATACGACGATTAGTGGTGTTCGCAAACGCTATCGTTTGGCGTCATTTGCGCATGTGATTTTCTCATACCGTTGCCCTGACGGCTCTACCTAATCCATTAAAGCGAATTTGAAACATGCCAAAAATTATGAAACACGCCAAGAAAAACAAATTACCACTCGTCCTGGTCCCGCTACTCCTTGTGTTCAGCCTGCTGATTATCCACCGGTTGACGGAAAAAGACGCCTTAAATACTGCCACTGCGCCGGTAATCTCATTATCCGAAAAATTACAGCATCAACCGGATTCTGCCCTTAAACAACAATGGCAGACAATCTTGCATCACCAAGACTCAGATGTAGATATTGCGGTTTATAATGCGCTCACCAAACAAACGACTATCTATAATAACAACACATCCGCCACTTATCCGACGGCTAGCATTGTCAAAGTAAGTGTGTTGGCCAACTTATTACGGATGAGCCAATCGGATGATACGTCGCTTTCACCCACTGAAAAAGAATTGGCAGAGAGTATGATTGTTGATTCTGATAATGACGCCACTACGACACTGTTAAATACCTATCAAGATGGCTATACTGGCCCAGATGATTTATTTAGTGCTTTGCACATGACACAGAGTAAAATGAATCCAGAGGCCTGGGGGATGACTACAACCACGGCACAAGACCAACTTAAATTACTTAATGCGCTAGCCTATGGCCAAAAGTCACCCCTGAATCGTTCCGACCGTCATTACGTGCTCCATTTAATGGCTAATGTCAGTCCTGATCAAGCTTGGGGCGTTAGTAAAGGTATCTCCGATAACGCCACGATACAGCTCAAAAATGGCTGGTTGGACTCGGACGACGATGACGGTTGGATTGTCAATTCAATCGGCCATATCCAGACAAAGGACAGTAATTATACGATTGCCGTCCTCACGAATGGTAATGCCACCGAAGCGGACGGTATTGATTTAATTGAAAGCCTCTCCTTGGCCACGGCCCAGCAATTAAAAGCGAATTAATTCATAGTTAAAAATAACACCTTACTAACAGTGTACGTCTTGTCGCATACGTACGCTTTTTTTGCGCAAAAAAACGCCGCATCTGGTTTTGAGACCAGATACAGCGTCTTTCAACAGTAGTGGAGAAGAAGGGAGTTACTACATCCCCTATATATCAGCATTCATGGCGGTTTTTACCACTTTGTTTCCCTAAATATCTAACTTTGCTAATATGTTGCCTGTCTCGTCACTAGCTCGCTTAGTTATATCACTATACACATCTAACGTCATAGACACGTCCGCATGTCCTAAGTAAGTTTGTACCTGTTTCACGCTTGCCCCTTGGTCGAGTGCTAATGTTGCCCATGTATGACGTAACTTGTGCATGGATAAACCAACCGCAACATTATACTTGTCGCTGACATCATGCAACCACTTATTAGGTCTCATGACTTGTAACGTATTCCCGTGATTATTGAATACATAATCATCTCCATTTTTATGGTTGCTGACTTCATACCAATCAGACAACACAACTAACATCTTGTTATCTATTTTTAGCGTTCGTTTGCTTGTTTGGCTCTTTGGTGCTTTGATATAGGTACTTCCATTCAACCCACGTCCTAGCGCTTGCATAATACTGATATAACCATTGTCAAAGTCTACATGTTCCCACTGTAATGCTAGTAGTTCTTCGGTTCTCATCCCTGTGAATGCACCTAATCTCAATAAAGTATATGCTTGCTGATTGATGTATTTATATTGGCTGTCTAGTACCTCTACAAAGGCTTTGAACTCATCAATATCCATAAATTGCTTGGATTTATTTGTCTGCCTTCGTTCTTTTGGCATGTCTACTTTAGTAAATGGGTCTACATCTATCATATCCATACGAACAGCAATGTTTAACAATCGTCTAAAGTAACCTGTTATCTTTCGATAATGTAATATCTTGCCTTGCATTGTGTTAATATATCGTTGTAGGTCTAGTGGTTTTATATTAGTTACCAATGTACTTCCCCATTCGGGGATGATATGGATGTTAAACACATTCATTGTCTTATTAAGCGTGCTTTCTTCTACAGTATGCTGATAAGTACCTAGCCACATATCATACAGCTCCTTAACGGTCATAACGTTGGGAGTTGTTTTTTTATTGTACTTACTTTCGCCGTTCTCAAATAACACGCTCTCGTTATTAAACCATTGTTGCGCTGTCCTTTTGCTGTCAAATCCCCGCTTTTTTATTCTAATTTGTTGATAATCACTTATGAGGTAGCCGTCAACCTGCCATGTTTTACCGTTCTTTGTATCAATTTGTTGTACTTTCATAATTTACCCTTACCAGCAAGTAAGCAGTGATTTAGATAAAATAAAAAAGCATGTTCACACGCTTTCATTATTTCACACTGTTTTATTGTTGGGTTTATGCTTAATATTTTCTTAAACTTTATCAATCATAGTAATGTCTCACTGCTTCGTCTATTTCATCACGGTTGTAACGTAAGCCGTGGGCTGTGGGATATGCCTTAACTTTCCCTGTCTTAACATACCGATTGATAAAGGTATTGTCGGCTACACTGATGTATTGATGTGCTTTACTGCGGTTCATCCACTGTGGCCATTGTTGGGGATGATTATTACTTGCTGTCATCTATTCTCCTTTCCACACTTCAGGTTTTCAACCTTAGGTTTTATTAGGTTTATGCTCACATTGGCAACTAATTTATACCGACATTTTCCGACATTCTGATAACTATTACTA
>USIU01000046.1 GCA_900554745.1 uncultured Leuconostoc sp. | reverse complement strand
TTAGCCGCTACTGGTTCAGCGGCGGCAGTGAGTGCTGGTGCGACAATCGCCGCGTTGTCATTTTTTGACAAATGCAAACTAAAATCACCGTCGGTAATTTGAAATTCGCGTAAGGAACTGTTTTCTAGATCCGCCATTAAACTGCGGATTTCATCGATATTTAAACTCATGAATTAAGCCTCTTCGTGCCAGTTTTTGAAAATAACTGCGGCGTTGTGACCACCAAAACCATAGTTCGCACTCAATACATATTCAGGTGCTTGGTGCTTAGTGTCAGTAGACACCAAGTTCACCAACTTAGTGTCATCATCTTGTTCGTTCACACCAACGTTGACGGGCATTTCACCCCGAACAAGTGCACCAACTGAAACCAACGCTTCAATTGCACCAGCCGCTCCAAGCAAGTGCCCCGTCATCCCCTTAGTTGATGAGACTGGCACATTGTTGGCGCCAAACACAGTAGCAATCGCATGGGCTTCACCGGAATCATTGGCACCAGTTGCTGTCCCGTGAGCATTGATATATGAAATTTGTTCAGGTTGCAAATCAGCGTCACGAAGTGCATCACGCATCGCACGGGCGGCCCCTTCACCATCAGGTGATGGTGAGGTCATGTGATAAGCATCAGATGAGGCACCGTAACCGACAAGTTCTGCTAAGATGTTGGCGCCACGTGCTTGCGCATGTTCTAAGCTTTCAATGACCAGGATACCTGATCCTTCACCCAGAACGAAGCCATGACGATTCTTATCAAATGGCTTTGACGCTTCAGCCGGATCCGTTTCGGTTGACAACGCTGTCAAAGCAGCGAAACCAGCAATCCCAATTTCGTTAACAGTGGCTTCTGACCCACCCGTTAACATCACATCCGCCTTGCCAGATTGAATGCGCCAGAAGGCTTCACCAATGGCATTGGTTGCAGAGGCACAAGCGGTCACGACAGTGTAGTTCACCCCTTTGGCACCAAAACGCAATGACACGTTCCCAGACACCATGTTTGGAATGGCTTCAGGCACAAACAATGGACTCACGCGTTGTGGGCCTTTTTCATGCATTTTGATTACTTGTTCCTGAATGGTTGTCAAACCACCAATACCATTACCAAGAATCACGCCAAAACGCGTTGGATCTTGAACAGTGGTTGGGTTTTCTGATCCCTCAGGTGCTTTCAAACCGGCATTTTCCAAAGCTTGGTCAGCAGCATCGATGGCGTATTGTGAGAACAAATCCAACTTACGTGCATCACGCTTTCCCACTCGTTGTGCTGGGTCGAATCCATCGACTTGACCAGCAACCGTGATTCCTGTTGCTGTTGCATCGAACTTTGTAATTGGCTTAATCCCAATTTCTTCATTGAAGATACCATTTAAAAATGTTTCGGTATCATTTCCAAGTGGGGTTACGGCACCAAGACCAGTAATGACTACTCGTGTCATGTTGTTCTCCTTTAATTAAATGTATAAGCCGCCATCAACAGTCAATGTTTGCCCTGTAATGTAGGCACTATGTGCTAAGAAAAGCGCTGCTTCAGCCACTTCGTGGGCTTCGCCGAAGCGTGATAGCGGAATACGTTCCAAAATTTCCGCTTGCGTAGCTTCCGACAAAACTGCCGTCATATCAGACATAATCATGCCTGGGGCAATCGCGTTCACGCGAATGCCTCGACGGGCACCTTCTTTGGCCAATGACTTAGTGAAACCAATAATACCTGCCTTGGAAGCGGCATAATTTGCTTGCCCCAGGTTACCCATTAAACCAATCACGGAACTCATATTCACAATTGCCCCATGTCGTTGACGAATCATCTTCTTAAAGATAGGTTGCGTGACATTAAAGGTCCCGTTCAAATTCACATTAATTACGTTGGCAAAATCCGCGGGTGACATCGCCATGGCCAATTGATCTTTGGTAATACCGGCATTGTTAATCAAGACATCAATCCCGGGGAAATCCGCTTGCTTATATAAGGCCTTGATACTTGCTTCAGTGGCTTCAGCATCGGCAATATCAAATTGCAAGGTTTGTGGTGTTTGCTTAAATTCAGCCAAAATTTCAGGCTTAATTTCTGAACGCGCATGCAAAATCACATGCGCACCCGCCGCGTCAAAAGCTTTGGCAATGGCCAAGCCAATCCCGCGAGATGAGCCCGTCACCAGCACTGTTTGATCTGTGAAATCCATCATGTTAGGCTTCCTTTCCTGCCGCAACCAATAACTCACGTACCGCATTAAAACTGTCAACATCAGTAATAGCGTAACGCTTAACGTCCTTTGGTGCAATTTTCTTGGCGAATTTGATTAAGGTCTCTGATGGGCCAACTTCAATAAACGTATCGACACCATCAGCCAACATTTTTTGCATAGCTTGGGCAAAGTAAGTTGGTGAAATAATTTGTTTTGTCAATGTTTCAAACAATGTGTCTGCCGTAAACAAAGCACCAGTTGTGTTTGAATAGACCGGGTAAGTTGGTTCACTAAAACTTTCTCCTGCCAAACGCGTCGTCAACTGGACAGCCGCATCCTTTAATAATGGGGTATGAAAAGCACCCGATACTGGTAATTCAACGAGTCGTTGGATACCAGCTTCCGTTAAGGCTGCAATCGCCACATCAACATCTTCAGCCACACCACCAATTACCAATTGTGCAAAGGTATTATAGTTGGCTGGGTAAACGTGCTTCCCGTCGGCTTGCAATGCTGTCAACACGTTTTCAACTAACGCTTGGTCATCACCCATCACGGCCACCATTTTACCTGGATTAGCTTCGCCAACCGTTTGCATATAAATACCACGGTCTTTGATAATGGACACGGCTTGGTCAAATGCCATTGCGCCGCTTGCAGTAAGCGCGGAATATTCACCCAAACTCAAGCCGAGCCCAGCAACAGGTGTGGGCAAATCCTCGCCTAGTGCATTAATAATTGCATTGCTCATGGCTAAAATCGCCGGTTGTGCGTAAGCCGTTTGCGTAATTTTTGTCTCGTCATTCGCCACAGCTTGTAAGTCATAACCTAAGATCGCGGATGCTTGATCAATTGTATCGCGGTAGGCGGGTAAAGCCGCGTATAAGTCAGCGCCCATACCAGCTTTTTGCGCCCCTTGACCGCTAAATAAGATACCTAGTTTCATGTTAGTCCCCATGTAAAGTTCGTTGTGTGATCAACGCAGTGATTACAGTGTTGTATTCTCAATACCCATCAAATCAGTCGCTTCAGCCCAAATATCAGACAAAATTTGTGCGGCTGGTTTTTCATCTTTGATCAAACCAGAGATTTGGCCAGCCATGAAAGCGCCACCTTCTTTGTCGCCTTCTTGAACGGCGCGACGCAACGTACCAGATTCCAACTTTTCAATTGCGGCAGCATCTGGCTTTTCTTTTTGGATTTCAAAAACTTCGTTTTTAACAAAGTTCTTAGCCATCTTGTTCTTCAAAACACGTGCGCGGTTTCCCATCAGTTGGCCAGTAACAATCGTGTCAATGTCCTTGGCTTTAATGATTTTTTCCTTGAAATTAGGATGGATTTCAGATTCTGTTGCTGTCAAGAAACGCGTTCCCATCTGGGCACCAGAGGCGCCAAGCATGAAGGCCGCAGCGACGCCACGGCCATCACCAATACCACCAGCGGCAATAACCGGAATATTTACCGCATCCACTACTTGCGGCACCAACGTCATTGTCGTCAACATACCGATGTGACCACCAGATTCCATGCCTTCAGCAATCACGGCATCGACGCCCTTCTTTTCCATCATTTTAGCCAATGAAACAGAAGGTACCACTGGCATCACAATAATACCAGCTGCATGTAATTCATCCAAGAATGGTGAGGGATCACCCGCACCGGTGGCCACAACTTTCACGCCTTCTTCAATGATGACATCAAAGACTTCACGAATATGGCGACTCAAAAGCATGACGTTGACACCAAATGGCTTGTCTGTTAACGCCTTAACACGTTTGATTTCTTTGCGCACATCTTCACCGTGCCAATAACCGGTCCCGATAAAGCCTAAACCACCTGCTTCAGAAATTGCGGCTGCCAATGCACCGGTTCCAGCCCAAGTCATCCCACCTTCAACAATGGGATACTTCATGCCTAATTTTTTGAAAAGCGGGTTTTCTACGTTTACTACCATTTTATTTTCCTTTAACTCTTACACTATGTACGTGATCATCCAAAAATGATCACCTGTCACATTAAGCTGCCAATTGTTCCTTAACCTTGTCAACCAAGTCTTGGGTTGTCTTGATGTCTTCAGCAACGGCCAACTTGATGTCAAAATCGTCTTCAACACGGTTCAAAACTTCAAACAAGTCCAATGAATCGGCATCGATGTCATTTGTCAAGTCAGTTGTCAATGTCACTTCGTCTTCTTCCAAATCAAATTGGTCAACCAAGATTTCCTTAACCTTGTCAAAAATTTCTGCATCTGTCATGATGTTCGTCTCCTAGTATTTTTTCAGTATTTTCGTTAGATTTTTACGGTGCAGCCGACTACACCGATAACTTTAAATTTTCCAAATTTGTGCGCCAACGGTTAGGCCCCCACCAAAGCCAACTAAGGCAATTGTTTGCCCGGTATGCACTTGGCCAGATTCAACCAGTTCATCCAAGAGAATCCCAATGCTGGCCGCACTCGTATTACCATTATTAGCCATGTTGGTTGGGAACTTAGTTTCAGGTTGTCCAAAACGTTTAGCAATGGTGGTCACAATCCGTGCATTCGCTTGATGTAACAAATAATAGTCCACATCATCAGCTGACAGCTGTGCTTTGGCCAACGCCGCTTCAAGCGCTGCCGGTACTTCCTGCGTTGCAAAGTTGTAAACTTCACGACCATTTTGGTGGAAATAAGGGTCAGCTGGCGTAATCTCACCCGAAAATGGGTTAACATTACCAAAACGACCTGCAACTAAATTATCACCCTTATCACCGAAAGTACGTAATTCTTCACTTACCAAGCCAATCGCTGCTGTGGTTGTTTCGACCAACACACCAGCAGCCCCATCACCAAACAAAACGGCTGTCGTCCGATCTTGCCAATCGACTAACTTTGATAAGACTTCTGCACCAATCACCATCCCCCGACGATAACGTGTGGATAAGAGACTGGCGGCCACGCTCATGCCATAAACCAAACCTGAGCAAGCTGCACTCAAGTCAAAGGCAAAGGCCTGTGTTGCCCCAATGGCACCTTGAACAATCGCTGCGGTACTTGGTGACAGGCTGTCTGGTGACATCGTACTCACGATAATAAAATCTAAACTCTCAGCTGGTACTTGTGCTTTTGCTAATAATTGTTGCGCAACTTGAATGGCTAAGTCGCTCGTGTTTTCTGTGGTGACGACTTGGCGTTGACGAATCCCTGTCCGTGTATAGATCCAATCATCATTGGTGTCCATCATGGTACTTAATTCGTCATTAGTCACCAAGCGGCTAGGCACTTGACGCGCCGAAGCCACGATCTTTAAGTGTTCCATAACTCCCCTTTTTACTGCTTAATAACGTTTGCCAGATAGCTGACCAAATTATGAATGGCACGTTTCACTGTTTCCATCTCATTGGGTTGCATATCTTTGAGCAAATTATGTGCCAAATCACGATGAAACCCCTGATGGGCACGATACACAACGCGCCCTTTATGGGTCAGGCCAAGGCGAACAACGCGCCGATCTTTATTCGATCGGCGGCGCTCAACGTAGCCTTTTTCAACTAGCTTATCAATAGCAGTTGTCATCGCACTAGGCGTCAAGTGGATCATCTTAGCGACTTGTGAGGCACTTTTTTCAGAATACATCGATATCGCATCAATAGTATGCATCTCTTTTAACGTAATATCTGAAAAATCACTTTGCTTTAACGCGGCTTCTTCAATCCACATCACATTATTAAACACATCGACGAGTTCGCTATTTAATTCTTCAAATTCTAATGTAACGGCTTCATTCATCTTTTTCATCAGGGGAAACAACAAACATCAATTCGGCAGAGGTTGCTGTTTTCCCATCAACTTTAGCTTCAACCAGTACGCTACCCATGTTGGCGCGTAACTTGCCAAATGTCACATGTAACTTCAAAACATCGCCCGGTACCACCATCTTTTTAAACTTGGCATCATCGATACCCGTCATGTAAGCGGTCTTCCCTTTAAATTGTGGGGATGACAGAATTAAGATTGAGGCTGCTTGGGCGAGTGATTCAATAATCAATACGCCTGGCATTACGGGATTACCAGGAAAATGTCCTTGGAAAAATTGTTCATTAATTGTCACATTTTTAACCGCGACAATTGATTCATCCGGCACCATTTCTTCAACGTAATCCATATACAAGATTGGATAACGATTAGGAATTAACGCCATAATTTCGGTTGTTGTGAGAACTGGCATAAGTCTTCAGTGCGCCGCTGGTCGTCACCATTATCACGTGAACGCGATTGTGATCTCACGCGAGCGCTTTTCCTTTCGTCTAATACTTCGACTATCGAAATATCTAATATTGAAATTATCTCACGATTTATTTCGATAGTCAAACTAATTTTATAAAACAAAAAAAGACACGCCCCGGCGTGCCTTAAAATTCCAGGATAACTAAACGATTTTGCCACTCTGTGATGAAATCATCACTTGCCCACTCATGAACGCGTGCGGTATTATACCCCACAGCAGCATTGTAATAAGTGTTATTGCCAACCTTCAACGGCGCTGGATGTACGTGGAGATGCCCAGTAATTGTATTAATGGTATACGACTGATCCAGTTTGTCACCAAGCGCTTGACTCCCTAATAGCGCATTAGCCATATCCAATCGTGTATTGCCATAAGGGAAACGTTTGATATAATCAGTGCGCGGTACAAAGTGCGACACCACCACCGTTTGTTTCCGATCCGCAGCATCGAATTGCGCTTGTAATTGCGCCATATTACGCTCAAAACGTTCCTGATCCGAGACTGGTTGTTGAATTCGACGGTCATACCAGAAATTATTTTTAAACTGCAAAATTTGTTCCGCTGTATAATCTTGTCCCACAAAATCGTAATTATACCAGCCATTATTACCAATTAACCGTACGTCCGGCGTTAAATCAATAAATTTGTTGTGGAAGTACAGCGGATCTAAATCACTTTCAAGTTCATCATAAGTGACCCCATGTCCCATGTCATGGTTACCCGCTAAAAAGCGCACTTGGATTTTATCAGCCAAAGCAGCTTGCATAGCGCGTGCAAACGCTAATGACTGTTCAAAATCATTAAATAAATCCCCGGCAATCACGTACAAAGTGACATTTTGGTTCAATAAATACAACGCCTGCACATGCATAGCGCGTTGCACATCAATTTTATTTAAATCAAAATGATTATCTGATGAAAATGCCACTTTCACACGCGAAACCCCTTTCAAATAACTGAATAAAGTATAGCATAAATCCGTTGAAAAGGCTGTTAGAACGCAAAAAACCTGCCGAAGCAGGTTTCAAAATTGCGATTTATCTTACAAAGTAGCAAAGTGCAACAATGTACGGATCATGTTTGAAGTGAAACCGTATTCGTTGTCGTACCATGCAGCAACCTTAACAAGTTGTGCACCGTCACCAGAAACGATTTCAGTTTGTGTTGGATCAAAGACAGTACCGTGTGTGTCACCAATGATATCAGTTGAAACCAAACCATCACCGTTGTAACCAAATGAGTCTGATTCGTACTTCTTCATTGCTGCGTTCACTTCGTCAACAGTTACTTCCTTGTCCAAGATTACTGACAATTCAGTAATTGAGCCATCAGGAACAGGGACACGGATAGCTGAACCAGTCAACTTACCATCCAATTCAGGCACAACAAGACCGATCGCCTTGGCAGCACCTGATGAGTGTGGCAATGAGTTTGAAGCAGCATCGCGGTTAGCTTGACGCTTTGCAAAGTTTGAAGTCTTAGGACCATCTTGCAAGCTTTGTGAAGCTGTGTAAGCGTGGACTGTCAACATCAAACCAGTCTTAACACCGAATTCCTTTGACAAAGCATTTGCCATTGGCGCCAATGATTGCGTCGTGCATGAACCAGCAGAAACG
>USIU01000045.1 GCA_900554745.1 uncultured Leuconostoc sp. | reverse complement strand
GTCGTTTTGTCAACGCAACACGACGAAACGGTTACTTTAGACCAACTGCGTGAAGATGTTCGACGATTAGTCATTGATGCCGTTTTGCCACAAGATTTAGTCGATGAGGACACGGTATACTATATTAACCCATCTGGTCGTTTCGTTCTTGGTGGTCCGCAAGCCGATTCGGGGTTGACTGGCCGTAAGATTATTGTGGATACCTATGGTGGGGCTGCGCATCATGGTGGCGGTGCCTTTTCTGGTAAGGATGCGACCAAGGTTGACCGTTCCGCTGCTTATTTTGCGCGCTATGTCGCCAAAAATCTGGTGGCTGCCGGAGTTGCTGATAAGTTAGAGTTACAAGTGGCTTATGCGATTGGCGTGGCACAACCCGTGTCCTTAAACATTGAAACCTTTGGCACAGCTAAGATTGATGAAGCCAAGATTCGTGACATTACGGCACAACTTTTTGACTTCCGACCTTTAGCCATTATCAATCATTTAGATTTGCGTCGTCCAATTTACAAGCAAACGGCCGCATTTGGCCACTTTGGCCGTACGGATATCGATTTGCCTTGGGAAGCATTGGATCAAGTCGATAAGATTAAAGCCTTGATGTAAATGTTGCGATTTTGAATATGTTAGAATAGGGTATGGCTAAAAAGCAAGCAACAATTCAATTTTTAATGTTTGGCATCGCGGTCGGCGAAAGTATGACGGTGCTAGCAAACAGTGAACAAATGGCGCTGTTGTCTGATCCCACTCAGTTTAAGCAAGAGCTGCGATGGGGGTCGCAAACAAGTTTGTCTTTGACAACTGTTGCCAGTTTGTCACGTGGTTATCAGCTGACTGATGTGATGAATCACTTCCAAAATTGGTACAAAAAACGCCAATTTGCACCGGAAAGAACACGTCAGCGAGTTGATGTGATCACGAAAAAGGCGATGGATAACTACAGTAAAAATCGGGATACGTTGGCTTCAGGTATTATAGAAGACGTGGCAGATAGTGAGGATATTTTAGTCCGCATGTTACCCGTGGCATTATATTTGCATCATGAATATGGCGTGTCTTTTATTAACGATGAATCAGCGATGTTGACTTTGCATCGGATTGCAGGTTTAACGCACAATGCGGAAGGTGCTTTGGTTAGTGTCGGGATGTTGAGCTTGATTGTGAGCCAAATTCTTGAAAAACAATCTATTCGCGATGCCGTGGAAAATGGCTTGGCCTTTGGTTTTGAATATTATTCTCGTCATAAGGTCTTTGAATCAGAATTAAATGCCTTTGAGGAACTCAATTTACCGGATTTTGCTAATATTCCGGTGGGAAACATCGTGTTAGATGGACGTAGCGCTAACACGCTAGAAGCGGTGATTTGGTCGCTGTTAAACAGTCATAACTATACCGAAGCTATGAAAAATGCCGTTATGCATGGTCATGCCAACAGCATTGTACCAACGGTTGTGAGTGCTATTGCTGCGATTCTTTATCAAGAAGAGTTGGTCATGCAAGCGAGTGAACATTTAACTTCACGGAAGCTGATTGTCAGTGTCACGAACCAAGCGGAACGATTAGGCCGATTTAATTAAGAAAAAGCGTTATCTCTATTGTTAATAGAGATAACGCTTTTTTAGAGCCAAAATGGATAGGATTGATAATCAATGGTCAAACCAAAAGTACTAGGTTGTAACGTTTCGCCATCCACCTGTCCCGGCTGCATGTCACGGATATAAAGCTGGCTGCCTTGTTGCAGTGAAATCGTTGTGATGTTTGGGTGCGTGAGATGACTGCCGTCTTTTTTTAAGGCGATAAAGAGTTTGACAAACTGGAAAAATGACATCTTTTCAGCGATGACGAGATCAAGACCTGCATGGGTTAAGTCAGCAGTTGGCAGCAGGGCAATACCACCACCAAAAAAAGGCTGATTCGTAATCGTGACTAAAAACGCCTGGGTGAATTGCTGATACTGGGTGCCTGATGTGACGGTCATTTGAAAGGCTTGTTGTTGGAAAAAGGCGGCTAACGTGGTGGCGAGATAGCTCAAATGTCCTAATCCTAAACGGTTCAATCGATTTTTCCAAGGTGATTGATTCGTGCGTTCTACAACTAACGCATCAAAGCCAATACCAAGATTATTCACGAAATACCGCGTCGTATGATAAAGACCGTCATTCGTTAAACGGCCAATATTAAGTTGTTGTGCTTGGGTTGTTTGTTTGAGGTGTTGTAAAGCGGTAGTGGCTGTACCTAAGTGAGCTGCCCGGGCAAAATCATTTCCAGAGCCGAGTGGGATATAGGCTACGGGAATGAGCTGTGCGCGTTGCACTTGTAATAAGCCATTTAAGACCTCGTTTAAAGTCCCATCGCCGCCGATAGCTAATACAACCGCTTCAGGATCACTGACTGTGTTGGCAATGGTTTTGGCCAAGTTGACCGCGTGGCCTGCATATTGGGTATCGTACCAGCGCACGATCGGCCGTAGGTGTTTAATTTGACTGATAATATCGCCATGTGCTTGGTTACCAGCCTGGGGATTGTGAATCACGTAAAAATTCGGCATGATGATTATTCTTTCGCTAGAAACTAGTTTCATTGTAACAAAAAAAGCCCCGGAGGGCTATGTGTGGGCTTAACCTAAGAAGTGGCGGAGTTGTGCCATGCGGTTGATTAAGGCCGTAATGGCAATTGGGGCACCTTCTTTAATTTGCACAACTTGCAAAGCAATTTCGGCATGTTGTTGTTCTTCACGGGTTTGCGGCCCGATTTCAAGATTAAAAATGTCTTTCACGATCATAATGTCGCGTTCAACATCAGCCCAAGCTGAACTTTGTGTCTTCAAGATTGCCAAAGCATCGAGGTTAACAAAACGCGCGAGCTCACGGAAATCATCCTTCATACTTGGGTAATTCCGAACAAAGGCTGACAAATGATCAGCGTTTAAGTTTTCAAGCGCCCGACCAAAGCCGATAAATTCTGGTGGCACACCGATTGAATAAAAGGCGCCAGTAAAGTTAATGGCCCGTGGTAATTCGATACCGTCAACAGAACGTGAATAACCCAAGACCCCAACGTGTTGGCGACGATCACGCCGCTTTGGAAAGGCCTTGAAAATGGGTTGCATATCAGGCACCAATTGGTCTAGGGTGTGCGCATAAAATTCAGCCGATTCTTCGGCAACTTCAGCTAAGATTTTTTGGTCGTCAGCAGAAATTTTTAATGGTTCAGCCGTTGGCAACTTTTCTTTTAATTCCGCAATGGCTTTTTGGACATCAGCAATTGGGAAATCATAGCGGAAAGCAGATTGGACAGTAGCTGTGCGCACGCCGGGGAATTCTTTGACATAGCGGTCAATGCGATGTGGTGACAAGCCACCACGGAAGATTGCTGAACCCGTCCCAGAAATAGGGTAGATTTCAATATTTTCTTCGCGGGCAAATTCATGCAAGCGGGCGATGGCAAGCTTGTTGCCTGTAATTGAACTCATGAAACCAGCTGTCAAAGCCGAATCAGAACCGGCCAAGAAGACGCGCATGTACTTTGGTCGGAAACCAAAATGTTCTTCATGCAACTTAAGATACTCTTTTAAGATTTCTGGGGCATGCAATTGTGTGTTGAAATCTTCAAATAATGGAATAATTTCAATATAAGGGGTATTTTTATCGGAACGGGTAAATTCAACTGACTTAAAGTTAGCTAGTTTTTCAAACAAAACTTGCATTTTAAGCAATTGATCCGCACGTTGTGCCATTGGTAAAATGGCTTCAAATAAGGGGCGTTGTGCAAAGCCTAAATCATGGGCGAAATCTTCTGAACTCAAAATGGCAGTCATGGCCTGCATCAAATTATAGCCTTTTTCTTCCCAGATATTTGGGAAACGGAAAGTCAAGAATTTGTCACGACCAATTTGTTGGTCTTTAAAGTAATCATATTCAGTGCTAAATAGGCGATCAATGACGGCAGCGTCAGCGTGCTTACCTTCCCAATCCCACATGTATTCATCAACATTTAATTCACTGAAATTTTCAAAAGCTTCGTTCATTTCGCGATAAGCGCTGATAAAGGGTTGTTGGGATGCATCCCAGAAAGGTGCGTTGGCATTATCGGGGTGTTGCGTACCCATAATCGTCGGGATTTTTCGTTGTGTCATGATGGCTCCTTCATATTGTACTTCTACTATTCTAGCATATTGGCCACGGTTTAAAAATGTTAATGTCAAGTTTTATACGTTGACCTCTGAATAAAAGCAAATAATGTTCGGTATTTATTGCGATAACGGGACAAAAAAACACCCACAGTGGGGTGTGTACTGGTTAGACCATAATTAACATCGGTAAGATCATTGGCTTACGCGCTGTTTCACGGTAAAGGAAACGAGATAAGTCATCAATGACAGCTTGCCGGATATCGGCTTCTGTTGCGTTAGGATTATTCATCACGCGACGCATGGTACCAAAAATAATCCGACGGCCTTCGTTAATCAAGTCACCAGATTCACGCATGTAAACGAAACCACGTGACAAAATATCCGGCCCAGAAAGAATTTCTTTTTTCTTCAAATCGATGGTGGCTGTGACCACGACCAAACCATCTTGCGACAATTTTTGTCGATCGTGAAGGACAACTGACCCGATATCGCCGATACCTGAGCCATCGATATAAGTATCTTCGCCAGGGAAATGACCCGCAATACGAGCATTTTCACCATCAAGGGCTAAGACATCACCATTTTCCAAAATAAAGGTGTGATCTTCTGGAATGTCGAGTTCGTGTGCCAATGAGGCATGCACTTTCAACATCCGGTATTCCCCGTGCACTGGCATGAAGTACTTTGGCTTCATGAGGGCTAACATCAACTTTTCTTCTTCTTGGCCACCGTGACCAGAAGTGTGAATGTTGTTAACCTTACCATAAATGACGTTGGCACCGCCTTCTTCCAACTTATTAATCACTTCATTGACAGAAGCGGTGTTACCTGGAATAGGGGATGATGAGAAAATGACATTGTCATTTGGCTTCAAGCGAATCTGCTTGTGCGTCCCTTCAGCAATACGAGCCAAAGCCGCCATCGGTTCACCTTGTGAACCAGTTGAGAGAATCAACAGTTCATCATCTGGAATATGCTTAATTTCAGATTGTTCAATCAGCATATCATCTGGAATATTCAAGTATCCTAAAGCACGGCCGTTATTAACAGCTGATTCCATTGAGCGGCCAAAGACCGCAATTTTACGGCCGTGTGCAATCGCGGCATCAGTTGCCATCCGCACACGGTTCATATTTGAGGCAAAGGTCGCAAAAATAATCCGACCCTTCGTAATCTTATCAAAAATCCGGTTAACCGATTTGGCAACCCAGGCTTCTGACTTGGTCCATTCGGCACGTTCGGCATTGGTTGAATCACTCATCATGAGTAAGACACCTTTTTCTCCGAGACGCGCCATTGACCAGAGGTTAGGTGGCTGCTTTGTGGTTGGCGTGAGATCGAACTTGAAGTCACCAGTTTCAACAATTGTGCCGACTGGTGTGTGTACTGCAACACCGAACACATCCGGAATTGAGTGGGTTGTGCGGAAGAATTCGACACTTAATTTATCAAATTCAAGGACTGACCCATCAGTAATTTCGTGTAATTCGACGCGGTTGAGCAGTTGTTTTTCTTCGAGTTTGTTCTTAATTAACGCCATTGCCAGCGGACCAGCGTAAACTGGGACGTTAACAGCTTGTAAAAAGTAGGCGATTGCACCGATATGGTCTTCGTGTCCGTGGGTGATAACCAGTGCTTTCACGCGATCGATATTATCGACTAAATAAGTATAGTCGGGAATAACGTAATCAATACCAAGGAGTTCATCTTCGGGGAACTTAATACCCGCATCAACCACGATGATTTCATCTTGATACTCAATACCATACGTATTCTTACCAATCTCGCCTAAACCGCCTAGCGCATAAACGCCGACTTCGTTTGGTTTAATATCTACAGAATATGTCATAGTTTAAAATGTTGTGATTTCGAAGTTTGGGTTAGCTTTTTCGTAAGTCAATGCCTTATCTGAAAGTTCTTCGATAAATTCAACGTTGTAATTTGTGTTGTCTTCAATAATTTCCCGTGCTTGTGGCAAGCTTTCTGCCGACAAGTAAAGTGAAAGGGTTGTTTCACGCTTGGGATTGCGTTCAGGATGTTCCTGGTAATAAACTTTGTAAATCATAATGCCTCCAAAATATCGTTATTTTTTAATTTGTCACGAACGAAAACCTATATTATAGTGTACCACATAGCATGCGAAAACGGGAATGTTGTCGGCGTATTGCTTGATTATTCCCATTATCATTGTTAAATTGATATAGGGGGGCAAAGACATGTCGGTCAAATCAATTACAGTTTTTATGGGCTCACAACTGGGAACAGATCCAGAATTTACCACAATGGCAGCCGACCTAGGACAAGCCATCGCGCAGCGACAGATGACACTGGTTTATGGTGGTGGTCGCGACGGTTTGATGGGGGTTACGGCACGTGCCGCTATGGCACATGACGGACGAGTCATTGGTATATCGCCACGAAACTTAGCAGAAGAGACGATGCCGGCAACTGATATTACCCAGTTGATTACCGTTGAGACAATGTCTGAACGCAAAGAACTGTTAATGTCACTTGCTGATGCGTTTATTGTTTTACCGGGTGGTTTTGGGACACTTGAGGAATTGGCGCAAGTGTTGAGTTGGGCCAGAATTGGCCTTCATCATAAACCACTCGTCTTATTAGATGTGAATGGTTATTACGACCATTTGTGGGATTGGCTTGCAGATAGTGTGACGGCTGGTTTTGCCGTACCGGCGGATTTAGCCACGGTACGGTTGTGTCACAGTGTTGACGACGCCTTACGCTATCTTGATGCCATTTGAAGTATGATAACAGGGGAAATCATATGCCAGAATACACAATGTTAGCCGACTTTATTCGGGTTTACATGTCATCATTAAAACACATGGAAACCATGCTATCACAGCCAATGCGTGAGTATGGGTTATCGTTTGAGCAGTGGTTGATTATGGCGGCGATTGCGCGCAGCGAAACGCCACTGACCTTAACCGAAATTGCGGCTGAACGTGAAGTGACCAAAGGGGCTGTTGGGCGACAATTGAAGCCTATGCTGGCGTTAGATTTTGTGGTGCAAACGCCAGACGACAACGATCGACGGCGCATCCTCCTCTCCTTGACACCCGAAGGGCAGCGAATTGAGGCGGAGTTGACGAAGCGGGTACGCGCCCGTGGGAAAGCATGGATTGATGCATTCGGTCTAGAAGAATCACGTGACTTACTAAAAGATATTCATCGATTTGATGAATTGATTATGAAACCAGCACTCAATGGGGAAAAACATTGAGGAATCACGACTGTTGTGGTAGAATTTTATTTTGTATGAAGACTGCATGAATGACGGTTTTCTGGTATAATAAACTAAATTATTTATAAAAGAGGATATTGATCATGGCAATTGGCATGAATGATTTAAAGAATGGTTTGACAATTGAGTATTCAAACTCAATTTGGCGCGTTTTGGATTTCCAGCACGTTAAGCCAGGAAAGGGTGGCGCATTTGTCCGCTCAAAGTTGAAGAACTTGCGTACAGGCGCTGTGAACGAAGTGACTTTCCGTCCTGGTGATAAGTTCGAACAAGCTGATATCACAACACGTCCAATGTCTTACTTGTTTGCTGAAAACAATGGTCGTGTCTTCATGGATGTTGAAACATACGAACAAATTAACTTGCCAGATGACAAGATCGAAGCAGCCTTGAAGTTCTTGCTTGAAGGTATGGAAGTTAAGATCACCATGTTTGGTAACGAAATTTTGGGTGCTGAATTGCCATCAACAGTTGCTTTGAAGGTAACTGAAACACAACCAGGTATCAAGGGTGCGACAGCAACTGGTTCAGGTAAGCCAGCAACAGTTGAAACTGGGGCAACAATTACTGTGCCTGACTTTATTAACGAAGGTGAAACAATCATTGTTAATACTGAAGACGGTTCATATAAGGGCCGTGCCTAATTACAAAGTGTGAACTAACACAAGCTGATGGTGCTAGCACGGCACAATTGTTGTCATGTTATCTCGTGATGCTGCG
>USIU01000044.1 GCA_900554745.1 uncultured Leuconostoc sp. | reverse complement strand
GAACCGATTCTATCTGATGAATCTAACAAGGAACTTATTTATCGTCGGAACAACTCTGACAATCACTCCGCCATTGCGATTGATAAATCGTTGTTGCCAGAAATCTCACTTCTGCTTTCAACTTATTCATTGCAACAGAACGTGTTGAAGTCACTTCCGAACAACAAAGCTTCCCTTAAAAAGATCATCCTTGATTTGATATTTGAGTCATCCGACTCGAAAATCACAATCGGTAGAGTCCATTCCCTGATTCAGCGTCTTGAAAACGACTGACAGTCATTTTTTTGTTTTTAGGAGTATAGGGAGTATTTATCATGCAAAACATGCATAAGCAACGTATCGCATTACTAGTCGTAGCAATCATTCTTATCATCATGGGACTATTCGTTACCATGGCAACCAACTTGCCAAATCCTGGTGATAATTTCCGAAACTATCACTTTGCCATCGTCGGTTTGATTACAGGAGTCCTTGCTCTGATCGGTACACGTGAAGCGGCATTGCCAATCTGGTCAAAAATCATCATCACAGTAGCCAACTTGTACGCAGGAGTACTTGGTTACGAAATGCCATCTCTTATTGAGAAGATGGCTACTGAAGTTGACACGTCAGATTCAAGTAACGGACTTGGTCAAATTGCCGAAGCTTTTGGTAAAACAGCTAAGCTTGCTACGCATACTGCACCTGAAGCGACTAGCGCACCAACAATTGCGGCCATAATCGCTGTTATTGCAATCGTTTTGGTTTGGGCCTTCCGCAATAAGCGTAACAAGGAGAACTAAACATGGACATTTTGAAGAATAAGTTTGTTTGGGTCGGTGTAGCAGTTGTTGTCATCGGTGGTGCATTTGCTATCCACTCACACAATCACCGTCAAGTTGATTTATCGAACCAAATTAAGGTGACTTACAATGGATACGACACAGACGGTGTTATTTCGCCAGATAATACTAAATTTGAGAAGGAGCTATATAAGTTATACGCAAAGCGTTCAGGGCTAAGCCAGTACCAAGTGCAACAACTACGTAGCACTTCTTCTCGAAACAGTGTCATTAGTAGTCTGCCATCTGATCAGCAGGATAAGGCAACTGAAGTCGCTAAGTGGTTAGATGAAGTTAAGTTCAAGTATAGTAACGAAACGAACTTGAAGAATGGAGAATTAGTCAAGTTAACCATTGATAATGGTAACGACAAGACTAACCCCGTTAAGTTCTCTGTTCGAACGTTTAAGGTATCCGGCCTACGCAAAACTAAGACAATTTCAACAAGTAAGTACTTGAAAACTATCAAGACTAGCTTCAGTGGAATTAATGGACATGGACGTGTTCTACTGAAAAGTTCAAACTCAATGTTCAGCTCAGCTTACGTAAAAAATAATGGTAAGTTATCAAATGGCGACACTGTCACAATTAGTTTAATGAGCAGCTTTGAAAATGGCCGGGGAACGAATTATGTTGGTTCAAGAGAAATTAAAGCTAAGGTATCTGGATTAGTTGATCCCTCGCAAATTTCTAATATGAGCGAAATTGCCTCCGCCTTTCAACCCCACGCTGAAAAAGCAGCCTCAGCAGATGCGTACGAAAACGTTACGCCACTAGGCATCTATTTAATTGAACACGATAGCAACTCTTCATCAGGCATATCCGAGGGAAAAGCCTACTTTGATGATGATGGATCTAATGTTACTTATGAAGTTAGAGCTCTGTACAAGGCGAACTCAGAAGTTTCAAAGTCTTTTACTAGGGTTTATCGCGTATACATGGAAAACTTGACCCTATCAGGTAACGAGTTACATTCCGATGGCGGATTCCAAAGTAAAGAAGCAGATATTCGCCGATATGTCACTTATTCAGATGATATGAATAAGGAACTAAGCGATGTTAAATCATATGACGCCATTAAATTACAGTAACTAAGTTTATAAAAAGTAATAACCCGTAACATCACAAGCCTGAATAACGGTCGGTGATGTTACGGGTATTTATATATTTAATTAGCAACTTCAAACAAAATGATGAACCTAGAATTATGCTCGAATACACAATAAAAGCACCGAAGGAATTTTCTCTCGGTGCTTTCTTTGATGGGCCTAGCAGGACTCGAACCTGCAATACCCGGTTCGTAGCCGGGGTGTTTATCCAATTAGCATATAAGCCCAATATTTAATTCGTTGCCTCAACAACATAATTAAATATACGCCCTTTGTTTTTGTTTGTAAAGTCTAAAACCTCAAAAAAGTAATTATTTTTTTGCAGGCCGTTATCCTAGACATATTTGCTGCCTTCACGAATTGATAATGGCGTCATTTCGCTTTCATGAGTTGCAATAAACTCACGCACCCAATCAGGATTCGTCTTACTATACTGACGCAATGCCCAGCCAATGGCTTTGTTAATAAAAAACTCAGACGAACCAAAGTTAGCAGTTAGAATTTCCGTCATTAACGCTGTATCCGTTTGATCCTTCAAAAACAATTGATGAAGAATCGCCAAACGACGCACCCAAAAGTCATCATGTCAACTCCAAGCCAACATCGCTGCTTTTGTTCTAGGATACGTGACAACAATATGGCCAACTTCGTGCGCCATGTTATCAACTGTATCCCACCATGACTTACGCATCGCCAATGCTTGGAAACGCACTAAATCATCAGGACCCAACAAATCCATCTGTGCTTTCAACATATCCAAGGCCACATATTGGTATTCACGGGCATCTTGTTTCCAAGCAGTCTCTACAAAATCCCAGTCAATCACGCCACTTTGCTTTGCAGCCTTGATAAACGGCTTGGTTAATTCTCGGCGGACTGGCGTTTTAATGCCCAGAAACGGAAACTGGTTGCGTTGATACGCAGACATTCCCACTGCCGTTTCCGAATCTGCATGCGCCTTAAGTAGATCAAATATGTCTTGCATAGCACACCTCCCTCGTATTATGCACAAGTATAACAAAATAAAACACCCAACCTCGTATCCAAACAAAGTTAGGTGTTAAAAGTCATATTTTAAATTAAGCAGCTGCGTTGTCAATAACAGCCAAAACGTTCGCACGGTAGTCTGATGACTCATCATTCAAACGGCACATTTCGTAGTAGGCATCCTTGTAGTCAAAACCATCACGACGCGTTGCAGCGTAAACCATCAACAAGTTGCAAGCATCTTCAGCTGAATCAAGATCACGTAGTTGCTCGCCGGCTTCGATAGTACGGATATCTGACATGTAGCCTTCGTAATCAAACGTATACCATGTTTGCATTTGCTCCAAAACTGGGGCAGCCCAACCTTCTTCACGAACAACAGATGAAACAGTTTGGCCAGCGCGCAACTTGCGTAGCACATTGTTGAAGTGGTTGTTTACATTAATAATATTCGTCGTCATCACAGCAGTCATGTCGTTTACCTCTAAATCATTTTTATCAATGCATTTACTATAGCACGAACTTGTGAAAAAAGGAACAAAGAAACACCAAAAACGCCCGTGAATACGCTTACATAGCCATTTTATTTTGTGAAAACGTTATCATTATTGCAACTTTGCGAGCTTTTCAGCAACGCGGTGATTGATTTTAGCTTTCACATCGTCCGTCCAACGTGACAAAGTAGTGAACACAAAAAACGTGCCTAGCTCAAAAGCTAAACACGTTAATCAAGATTACTTATTCTCTTCTTGCAATTCCAGCAAACGAGCACGCAAAGCGTCATCGTACGCCGTCAAGTACAAACCATACTTACCGCGCTTGATCAAGACGTTCAAAACGTTGGCAATAAAGGCCTTGTACTCTTCTTCCGTGAACTTGCGGTCTTGACGCTTCTTGAAAATTTCCTTGTGAGAATACTTTTCAGGAATAATCGTTACGCTATCCGTCTTAGGATCGTAACCAAATGAAGGACCGATAATCATCCCCACATAATTCAAATCAAATCCTTGCAACGTATAAATCGTTCCAACTTGCGTAATTGAACCCTCACGCTTGGCCCAGTGCGTACGTTGTGGATCCCACTCATCCCAAGGCAAGTTAAACGTATCCATTTCAACGTTGTGGCGTCCATCAATACGTGGGAATCCTGACGTTGCAACAACACGACTTTGACCGAATTCCTTGTTTTTCGCCTTAATGGCTTCGTACAAATCACCCGCCTTGTCAAAGGCCTTGAATTCAAAATCAGAATTGTTTGGGAATGGGTGCAATGGCTTTTCAGCCGTCAAATCATCCATCCAATCCACTTGTTCTTGGCTGGCCACCATACGGTATTGGAAATCCATGTCGAATTGGTGGTATGGGTGCTTGCCGATCGTCTTAAATAGCAAGTCCTTGTCCCAGTACATCTTTGATTGGAACACTTGGGCGAAGTCGTAAACCACGACCACAACCTTAGCCAAATCCATCAAGTCCTGCAATTGGTTTTCACCATTGTAGTGCATGTATGGCTCTGGCTTTGACAATAGCAAGTGCGCTTCGTCAACGAAAATAACATCGTACTTCCAGTTACGCTTTTGCGCGTTGTTAATCAATGGAGTAGGACGCGTAATGTCCTTGTCGCGCATACCTGGAATATCAACGGCCAAATCCTTGTAGGCCTTGAATAGCTCAGGGTGGTTAACAACTAACGCAGTCTTGTAACGCTTGTCAGTCATGTACTTAGTAACCAGGTTCATCAAAACAACTGACTTACCGGTACCAGCAGCACCTTGGATAATTGCCACACGGTGATCGTTTTGCTTCAAACCATCCCCAATGTAGGCGTTCATGTTAGAAATAACGGCTTCTTGTTGCGCTGATAGATTATCAACGAAAAATTGTTCTTGTAAAATCTTATTCATAATGCTTTCAATTATACAACGTGCACGCGCATTAAGCCACGAACCTTCCTGACAAAAAATACATGTACATTTATGCCATTTTTAGCACTTCTGCCCTGATAAGGCATTCTCTAGCTTCGCAGTCATGTGAGGCTTTATATTGCATAAAGCCTTGCACCTTCATCTGATTGCGGTATACTATCCTTGAGCAGGTAAGTAATCACTTACTTACCAAATTTACACAAAGGATAATATGACTATGGCTCAAGAAATTATCAACCTATCTGACGTCAAAAAATCGTTTGGTTCGCAGCCCGTTTTAAAGGACGTGTCTTTTCAAGTTCACGGCAGCGAAATTGTTGGCCTAATCGGGCCATCAGGCGCTGGTAAATCAACAATCATTAAGATTACGCTTGGTATGGAAAAAGCTGATGGCGGCCAAGCAAACGTTTTCGACACAGTGATGCCCAATCGTGAATTACTATCTAATATCGGTTACATGGCCCAGACTGACGCGCTTTATGACGCTTTAAGTGGTCGTGAAAATCTCGCTTTCTTTGCCAAAATGAAAAATGTCACCAGCGATGTCGTAACAGAAATCAATCACGTTGCCGAAGTGGTTGATTTGACCAATGACTTAGACAAACGCGTCAGTGGTTACTCTGGTGGCATGAAGCGTCGCCTATCGTTGGCCATCGCCCTGCTTGGTGCACCTGAACTACTAGTTCTGGATGAGCCAACTGTTGGGATTGATCCATCATTGCGCCAAAAAATTTGGGCTGAATTAACACGCCTACGTGATGAAGGTCGCGCCATTTTGGTAACCACTCACGTCATGGATGAAGCGGAACTAACCGATCGCGTTGCCCTACTACTTGACGGGTCTGTAATTGCAAATGATGCACCCAAGGCATTAGAACAACAATACGGTGTCGCTTCAATTGAACATGTCTTTTTGAAAGCGGAGGCCCAACGATGAAAACATTTGCAATCGCTACACGCGTTTTAACTGAATTGATTCGCGACAAGCGCACCCTCGCCTTGTTGTTTGTGGCGCCTCTACTGGTGCTCGCACTAATGAGCTACGTCTTTAACGTTAATACCACGACAACAAGTTCAATCGCGACAGTCCAAGTGCCCACCGCCATTTACAACAACCTTGATGCTACAAAACACGTTTCTGTTAAGGCTTATGATTCTACGGCATCATCTAAGAAGGCTTTGGAAGCTGAACGCGTTGATGCAATCATTGATTATTCAGATAACACCTACCATGTGACTTATGCCAACACGGATGTTTCCAAAACCGCATTAGCGAAGATGGCCTTACAAGGCGCCATCACCAAATCAAACATTACCGGCATGGCGGATGCGCTAAAAGCTTTAGAAGCTAACTTGCCGGCCGCTGTTCAGACAAAAAAAGTCGCTGCGCAAACACCAAAAATCCTGAACACCTACAATTACGGCAATGCCAACTCAACTTTCTTTGATAAGATGATGCCGATTTTGATGGGGTTCTTCGTGTTCTTCTTTGTCTTTTTGATTTCGGGGATGGCCTTATTGAAGGAACGTACATCAGGTACACTTGAACGTTTGCTAGCAACCCCAGTGCGCCGTGCTGAGATTGTCTATGGGTACTTAATTAGTTATGGCTTTGTCGCCGTTGTTCAGACATTGTTAATCGTTTTGTTTACCATCAACGTCCTTAACGTTCAAGTCGCTGGTTCGATTTTCTTAGTTATCTTAACGACCCTTTTGTTGGCATTAGTTGCCTTAGCGTTAGGAATTTTCATGTCAACATTTGCACAATCCGAATTCCAAATGATGCAATTTATCCCACTGGTTGTCGTGCCACAAATTTTCTTTTCGGGCTTGATTGATTTGCATGCTATGGCCGACTGGGCACAATGGCTAGCTAACTTGTTGCCAATGAAGTACGCTGCGTCTGCTTTGACCGATGTCATCCTCAAGGGAGCCAGCTTCTCTGACATTGCCGGTAATTTGCTTGCTTTGGTAATTTTTATTATCATTTTAACGATTGGCAATATTGTTGGCCTAAAGCGTTATCGAAAGGTGTAAATTAACATGACTAATCAAGTTTTAAGTTTTGATGAATGGCTAACAACTACTGATATGCCCGATGGCAAGCGCCGTATTCTACGTGCTGCAGTAAGCCTATTTGCACAAAACGGCTTCCATGCAACCTCTACGGCAGCCATTGCTCAAGAAGCTGGTCTCAGTGATGCGACCATGTTCAAGCACTTTAAAAATAAAAACGCGTTGCTGGATGCGATCCTGGCACCACTCCTTGAACAACTAGTGCCCAATGTCAGTGAGCAATTCGTCACATCTGTTCAAGATAAAGCAACCACCATTGATGATGTTATCGCATTCATCGTGTCTGATCGTTGGTCATTCATGCAACAGAACAACCAAGTGATTCAGGTATTAGTAAACGAGGCCTTAGCTAATACGACTCTTAGAGAACATATGATTAGCGAAATCGGCCCAAAGTTAGGTCATGTGACGACAATTTTGCAGGGCCTAATGCGTAGTGATTCATCCATTAATCATCAGTTAACCGGCTATGATTTGCTTCGCATTATTGCAGGTCAGCTGATGATTCATTTCATGTCACAATATAAGTTCCAGACTCAACTTAATAATGAAACGGTACTCGCGAACGTCACCTTAATGACCCAGCAAGCACTGCGTTAACAGAAAAAACTGGTAAATTCGCCACAAATGGGTGAATTTACCAGTTTTTCGTTTTCATTACCACCAGGTCCAGACATAATCATTCTGTACGGTCTCAATTACCTTCCACAAATAGTGGTTACCAAAATACCAGGCCTCGATGTACGCAGCGAGTGTTATCAATACAATCCAGACTGTATCCTTACCACCATTCCGTGCACGCTTTCTAAAATATCTAGCATTAACCCAGATAGTCACAAGTAATGGCCCGAACACCAATGCAACTAGTAACAAAACTAGCAATAGCAGTATCAACATCCATATGAAGTCATTACCACCTTTGACATCCCATATCGGATTAATCAAATGCCACCAACCATAGAAAACAAATAACATGTAGGCGGGCATAAAGAACGCTGTCACAACGTCTAGTATGATAAGTTGTACTGTTTTACTCTTCATCCGGTTATGCTCACAATTCCTTGGCCATCAAGATATCTGTTTGTCGATCCGTGCCCATGTAGAAATCATGGGATTCACCAGTCTTTAAGAAGCCCATCTTCTCGTAGAAAGCAATCGCATTTGGGTTGTACTCCCAAACACCAAGCCAAATGCGATCCTTAT
>USIU01000043.1 GCA_900554745.1 uncultured Leuconostoc sp. | reverse complement strand
CTTACCGTTTAAAGCGAATTAGCGAACTCCTTGGCGTTGATTTAGAAATGCCTGACGTCTTGGTTGATATTCAATTAGCACTCTTACTGATTTAACCGAACAATTTTTATTTAATGTGCACAAAATATTCGTTATTTTTTGTCAGACTTCCAGATATCTTGTGCTTTAAAACTGCTAATATGTTTATATTGGCTCTTTTTTTTGGCCACGATAACCGGAGGTTCACATATGATTGAATACACAGATTTAGCAACTAACGCAGACGGCACTGTCCGTGGTCTTAAAAAGAAGCATGTTCAAATGATTGCGATCGGCGGCACGATTGGGACGGGCTTGTTTTTAGGGGCCGGGAATTCGATTGCCAAAACTGGTCCATCAATTTTGATTGTTTATGCCATTCTTGGCGCATTTTTCTTCTTGATGATGCGTGGCATCGGGGAAATGCTTTATGCCGATCCAACCCAACACACATTTGTATCGTTTATTAGCCGCTACGTCGGCGCTGGGGCTGGTTATTTTGCTGGGTGGTCCTACTGGATTGGCTTGACCTTCGTTGCGATGGCCGAATTAACAGCGGTATCAACTTATGTCAAGTTCTGGTTTCCAACTTGGCACACCTGGTTGATTCAACTGGTTTTCCTAGCTATCCTCACTTTGGTTAATCTGGTCGCAGTTAAAATTTTCGGCGAAACTGAATATTGGTTTGCCATGATTAAGATTATCGCCATTCTGGCCATGATTGCCACTGGTTTATTCTTGATTTTTACCGGCTTCCAAGCCCCCGCATCCGGCGGCCATACGATTGCCTCATTTGGTAATATCACCCACAATTTCTCGCTATTCCCTAACGGACCGGCCATGTTCTTTGCCGCCTTTCCCATGGTTTTCTTCGCCTTTCAAGGTATGGAGTTTGTCGGGATTACGACAGCCGAAACACAAAATCCACGCCAAGTCTTACCACGTGCGATTAATACGATTATCTTCCGTATTTTAATTTTCTATCTTGGGGCCATGACCATTATTATGTCAATTATTAACTGGCATGTCATTGCTAAAACACCGGGTGAAAGTCCTTTCGTGATGGTGTTTGAATTAGCTGGCTTCAAGGCAGCCGCAACCGTGATTAATTTTGTTGTCCTCACGTCGGCGGCTTCAGCCTTGAATTCAGCGCTCTATTCTGCGGGTCGGCATTTTTATCAGTTGGCAAAGGAATCAAATACCACAATCATGGCGCCTTTTGGTAAAATTTCTAAGCTGGGTATTCCGGCCAATGCCATCCTCTTCACTTCAGCTCTAGTCATCTTCTCACCCATTATTAGCGCAATCCCACAAATCACGTCGGCCTTTAGTTTCATTACAGCCATTTCGTCAAACATGTATATCATTGTATACGGCTTAACGATGTATGCCCATCGTAAGTTCCGTGAATCAGCTGATTTTATGCCTGATGGCTTCAAAATGCCTGGCTATCAAGTGACCAGTCCACTAACCTTGCTCTTCTTCGTGGCCATTTATCTTAGTCTATTCTTCCAATCTGATACACGTATGTCAGCAATTGGGGCCATTGTTTTCACTATCATCTTTGGTGCCCTGGTTCACCAACGCTTTAAAGGCGTAAAAAATTAACCAATAAAAAAGCGAATCTCACGGTTCGCTTTTTTATAGCTCTGGTTCATAGAAACGACCCACGGTATGTTCAATCTTCCAAGTCGATGAAAACGCGGCTTCATCCACAGCTTGCATCGCTTCACGTAGTTCGTAACGCTCTTGTTCGGTAATCACAGTTAACAACACTGATCGTCCTTCACCAGTATAACCACCCCGTGCATCATTGATAATCGTCACGCCACGACGCATTTTATCATAAATCGCTTGCACCATTTCGTCAGGTTTCGTTGTAATAATCATCACTTGCATTTGCTGTTGGCGGGTATAAAAAGCATCAATCATGCGTGAACTCACAATCACGCCGACAATAGAGTACAGCGCGTATTTCCAACCATACGTCAATCCCGCGCCGATCATAATTAGCGCATTGAAGCCAAGATTGACTGGCCCCATCTTAAAGCCAAACTTCTTTTTCACCAAGATGCCAATCACATCAAGGCCGCCCGTTCCAACCCCATAACGCAACGCTGTCCCAACAGCCATCCCATTTAGGGCGCCACCAAACAACGCATTAATCAGCGGATCAGGCGTTAATACCCGATGCGTATCAAAGAGTGGGATAAAGGCCGCACTGAGTAAAACGGCCAAGGTGGTAAAAATCGCAAATCGCCATGATAATCGCCACCAAGCAATCATCAACATGGGTAAATTAACAAAAGCTAATGCCAAGCCAACTGGAATCTGCCCACCAGATAACGTTGAAACTAATTGGGCAAAACCGGTAAAACCGGAAGAATAAATATGCCCTGGCCGCCAGAAATAATCCATGGCGACCGCGACAATAACGGCATAAAAGACCGCCCCGCCGATACGTCCGGCAACACGATGTTTCATAAAGTTGTGGAAAAATTTTCGCATGATAAATGTGCGTTAACGCTTGTCCTTTTTGAATTAGAGTATGATAAATATAGCATGAATACCCGCAAAAATATACCTCTAATCACGATAAACAGAAGTATGTTGTTGGCGTTATATCCTCAAATGTCACGGGCCGGTTAAGTGCGACATGATCCATCGTGTCAACTTACCAGGTGTCATCCCCAAATTCAGGTAAACGATACGGCACAATCACACTGGTTGCCTTTGTTTGCTCTAATTCAGAACGCTGATCATTAAATAATAAACGGACCGCTTCACTGCCTAAACTACGGGGTAACACATCAACTGAATAGAAGTCCTTACCACCAAGTCGGGCGTATTCAGAACGATTAAAGGCAATCGTTGGCAATTTTGGGTGAGTAGGCAAATGGGCTTGGGCTTGATGACGTGCCAGATAACCGATTTTGTCATCACTCGCAATAATGCCGTCAATGTCGTGATGCTGTTCGAAATAACTTTTCAATACCTGTTTTTGCGCTTGAAAATCAATCGGTAATGATAAAATTTGCCCCGTTGGTTGGGCAATATGAAACCCAATTTCACGATTACGCTCATACCGCCAATCCGCCAAAGTGCGCACAAAGAGCGGTACTTTGAGATTAAACTGGTCAACGAGCTGTCGCGTTGCTTCTTCGCCAGCTCGTCGATTATCATTATCCACGTATAAAACATGATGCGCTTGTTCCGGTTCGCCAGTCACCACCACACGGGCGTTGTTTTCTCGTAATAATTCAGAAATCGGATCATTTTCAACCGTGTAAAGCAGTATAAAACGACGAACTTGTCCGGCTTCCACCATCATTTTAACGGCATTGTAGACTTCAGACCAATTGTTGCCCGTTGCAGTTGTCAATAAGTATTGTCGCGCAACAAGTTGCGAATTAATCCCAAATAGCAATTGCATGGCAAACTCATTTTCAGCACTCCCGACGGCTTGTGGTTGAAAAACAACCCCCACCGTATTACTTTCACGCTGGGTTAAGTTCCGTGCAGCAAAATTTGGCGTATAGCCCATATTTTGTGCAATTTTTTTAATCCGCGCCTTTGTTTTAACACTAATTTTGGGTGAATCAGCCAACGCACGCGAAACCGTTGAAATAGCCACGCCGGATTCATTTGCAATATCTTGTATGGTTACCATCGTGATCTCCTGTCCCCGTTATTGTAACATGAAAAAGATTGGGACTGCCGTCCCAATCTTTTTAACCTTTGACCGAACCACTTGTGACACCAGAAACGTAGAAGCGTTGCAACACAATAAACAAAATCGTAATTGGAATGGCAATAATCACTGCGCCGGCAGCGAAACTCATGAATAATGAATTAGCCGTTTCTTTCGTCATCATCGAATATAATCCGATGGCAACGGTATAGTTTTTAACATTGTCACCCATAATTACCTGAGCAAAAATGAAATCCATCCAAGGCCCAGTAAACGCTGTCAATGCCGTAAAGACAATGATTGGTTTAGATAATGGCAAAGTGATTTTGGTAAAAATTTGCCATTTCGTTGCGCCATCGAGCATGGCACTTTCATCCAATGAATATGGAATGGTGTCGAAAAAGCCTTTTTGGATATAAAATACCAAACCAGCACCAGACACATAAACTAGTATTAAGGCAAATAAACTTTGCGTCAAACCAGCAGCTTTTAAAATATAATAGATCGCAAACATAGCCATAAATCCCGGAAACATGTTTAAGACTAAGGCAACTTTCAAAAAAGGACCCTTTAACTTAAAGCGTAGACGACTCAATGAGTATGCCATGGCTAATACTAACGCTGTGGAAATAACGCCACTCACAACCGACACAAATAATGTATTCAAGAACCAGCGACCAAAAGGATATTGTGCGTTGGTAAAGAGTTGGACGTAGTTATGAAACGTATAGGTTTTTGGCCAAAAATAGTTCACAAACGCGCCACCCTCCCCGCGGAAACTCGTCAATATAATCCAAAGAATGGGCACGACCCAAACAATTGCCATGACAGTCAATAAGAGATACAAAATCATTGTATTACGGCGTTTTACGCCTTTTAAACTATGCATTGTTAGGCCTCCATGCCAGAATTTGATATTTTCTTATAAGCAAGCAACGAGAACGTTGCGGACAAAATGAAGATTAAGATACCAATGACTGAAGCTAAGTTATAGTCAGCAGTATTCAACGTTAGATTATATAACCAAGTAATCAGCAAATCCGTTGAGCCAGCGCCGTAATAATTAGAGTTAGCTGGTCCACCACCTGTTAACAAATAAATCACATTGAAGTTGTTCACATTCCCAATGAACTGTTGAATTAAGCTCGGCGCCATCACAAAAACAATTTGTGGAAAGGTGATAGACTTGAAAATTTGAAATTTATTAGCGCCATCCATTTCTGCTGCTTCAATTTGTTCTTCAGATTGATTTTGTAAAATCCCTGTTGTCACTAACATTGTCGCTGGAATACCAATCCATAGGTTAACAACAATAATGGTCAACTTCGCAAATAACGGATTGGTGAAAAATGGTAACGATGTTTTAATCAGACCAGCGTTGATCAGTAAGGTGTTCACTAACCCGCCGTCAGCAAACATATTGTTCATAATCAGTAAACTAATGAAGGCTGGAATCGCCATCGTTAAAATGAAGAGCGTTCGAAAAACTTTTTTCCCTTTGATGCCCTTCGCGTTGATCATCATTGCCAAGATAACGCCAAAGAAAAATGAAGTCACTGTAGCTGCAACGGCCCAAATTAACGTCCACCCCAGAACCGGAAAGAAGGTACTAGCCATTTGCCCTGAAATCACATTACCAAAATTCGCAAAGCCAACCCAGTTAAATAAATTTTTAGGTGGTAAGTGATTGTGATCATATGATGTAAACGCAATCGCAATCATATAAATCAGTGGCAAAATGGTAAAGAATAACACACCAATCATTGGCATGGCCATCAACGTCACATGCATTTTTTCGTCAAGTAAGGATGCTAAGTCTTGCTTCAAAGTTGGCAGTGGCTCACCGGCTTGTTTTAATGCCCATATTTTACGCGCCGACCCCAAATTAGCCCGGTATAGGAGCACAAACATGACCGTAATCATGACTGCTAGCATCCCCCACAGGAGCAAAAGCATCGAATTATCCCCTGCTTTTAAAACAGCAATCCCTAACTTTTTGTCATAAACCAAACCTTGGGCATGGGTGCCTAACGTGATCATGTTGTGATAGGCTTTTAATCCGGTCGTGAACAACCACGCCACCCAAGATATTTCTAGGACTAAAAAGAGGAAGCCTTTGAGATATTGTTTATTGGCAATGTTGGCAGCACCCATGATAAAATAAGCGGCCTTAGTCGCACCATCTGCTTGTTTAAATAATTGCGTTAGTGGGATATGCGTTTCAACAGTCGCATGTTTTTTTCTTTTAAACATCTTGCTTTCCATCCTTCATGAGTATGTACACAGTGACTGATCGCCACTCACTGTTTGACTATTATTTCACTGATTTTGAGGCATTTTTAACCAAAGTGGTCAACTTTGGTAACATTTGACTGTCTGAAATTTTGCCCTTGTAAGTATCATTAAACAAGGCATCAGCTGATGTCCAGAAGTTAGCCATGGCTGGTGATTTAGGCATTGGTGTTGAATAACCTTTCTGCGACATGTCTACAACTGCCTTAGCAAGCGCATCATTTTGAATATCTTGCGAAGCTTGCACTTTTTTAGAGGATGGAATGTAGTGCGAATTTTTGAAGCCTAGCTCTTGTACCTGATCACTTGATAAGTACTTTGCTAATTTCATCGCTGCTAATGGTGCCTTGGTGTCTTGTTTCACACCGAACAACTTAACCCCCAAGAACGCTTGCATCTGCTTTTCACCAGAACCCAAGTCAACCGTCGGATATGGTGCAATGCCTAAGTTATCGCCAAGGGCTTTTTTATAGTCATTATAAGACCATGGGCCAGACAAAGTTGCGGAAATATTGCCTGATTGGAGCAAATTCAATGTATTTGTGCTGGCTTGGATGACGCCCGGATTGTCTTTTTGTGCTTTGATCCACTTCAAAACTGACACGCCTTTTTGGTTGTCAATATTGGTGCCCTTGGCTTTTTCACCATTAGCACCATACAACGTATCACCGGCAGTGTAAAAGAGTGGTGAGAAAATGTAGTTCGCACCAGCTGCTGCGAAATTGGTCCCTATTTTCCCCTTAGATGTCAAGCTCGTCCAAGATTTAATATCCTCATTGCCAAGTTGTGTTTTGTTATAATACAAGACTTGTGACTCAATCCCGTAAGGATAACCATACACCTTGCCCTTATAGGTTGCGCCCTTCATGGCATTAGAAATTTGTGTTGATTTCAGGCTTTTGGCATATTTAGTATTTTGATAAATCAATCCCTGTGACGCTAGCGAACCGATTTGATCGTGCGGAAACATGAAGACATCAGCAGCAGCCGATGAATCCTTTTGCAAATTTTTTAAGGCATCCGTTGAGTTCGTGTACTTAATCGTCACCTTGATACCAGGATTTGCTTTTTCAAAATCTTTGACAGCTTGAACATAAGTTGGTTTTGTATCGGTGTCCACCCACAACTTCAATTTGGTTGTCTTGGCAGCACTTACAGTCGGTGTATCAAGTGCAACACTCAATATACCAACGGCAGTTGAAGTCGTCAGCAACGTTACCATTGCACCCGTCGTCACGCGCATCATTTTTCTCATGCTATTTTTCCTCCAGAAAAATTCTCTTTTTATTTTTGAGCACGCACTCAGCATAAAACATTTATCCAATTAATGCAAGCGCTTACATTTTTATTTTTTATCAATCGGTCTAATCACGTTGTGAAATTTTGATTGCGCATAATTGAGCATAATAGCGCAGTATTTGTTTATTATGTCTGTATTTATGACGATATCGTTATTGCATTCATCATATTTTTCACAAACATATAAAATTTGGTCCACCACTTTTGTGGAAGCGCTTGCATTTATTTTTAAATATGCTAATCTTACTCATGTAAGCGCTATTATTTTTTGGATACAAGACCCGATATTAAAGAACAAGGAAGAAAAAATGGCTGAAATTCGTTTGGAACACATCAATAAAACCTATCCCCATATGACCACCCCATCCGTGGCAGATTATAATCTGCAAATTCACGATAAAGAGTTTATCGTGTTTGTCGGGCCGTCTGGTTCTGGCAAATCCACTGTGTTACGTATGATTGCCGGCTTGGAAGAAATATCGGGTGGTGAATTTTTCATTGACAATAAATTAATGAACGATGTCCCACCTAAGGATCGCGATATTGCGATGGTCTTTCAAAACTATGCCCTCTACCCACATATGAGCGTGTTTGATAATATTGCTTTCGGTCTTAAATTAAGAAAAGTCCCCAAAGCAGAGATCACCCAGCGTGTTCAAGACGCAGCGAAAATTCTCGGGATTGAGGACTATCTTGATCGTAAACCCGCTGACTTATCTGGTGGTCAAAGGCAACGTGTCGCGATGGGACGCGCAATCGTTCGCGATGCAAAAATTTTGTTAATGGATGAACCCCTATCTAACCTTGATGCCAAATTACGTGTTGAAATTAGAGCAGAAATCACTAAGATTCACAAGCGGATTGGTGCCACGACTATTTATGTGACGCATGACCAGACAGAAGCGATGACACTGGCTGATCGCATTGTGATTATCGA
>USIU01000042.1 GCA_900554745.1 uncultured Leuconostoc sp. | reverse complement strand
CTGTTTTGACCGCATGTGGGCGTTAGCTGTTAGGGACTGCGGGATGGGGGAAGAGAATGAAACGAAAAATAATGATTGGTGTCGGGGTGGCCGTGTTGCTCATTGGTGGTTACGTGTTGTCCCAACGCGGGACCGGGAAAGCGACCCCCGCGACACTTAAAGTCACAGTCCAAAATCCAATTACAACATTGGATCCAAATTTTGCCGATGATATTGGCTCAAATTTGGCTGAAGTCCAAACGCTGCAAGGGTTATATACAACCGATGCGACCGGAAAAATTATTCTGGGGATGGCAGAAAAAATTGTCCAACCGACCAATAACCATACGGTTTATACGCTAACGCTCAAAAAGCACCAAAAATGGTCGGATGGGACAACTGTGACCGCGCAAGACTTTGTGTCGTCGGTCAAACGGCAGGTCGATCCAGCATCTAAATCAACGCGGGCCAATCATTTTAAAGATTTGGCCAACTATGATGCGATTAGAAAGCAGGGTGCAAGCATTGATACCTTGGGGATTCAGGCGGTCAATGATCGCACCGTGAAAATCACGCTGTCGCACCCCGTGCCGTACTTTAATTTCATTTTAGCTAATCAGCTCTATCCGATTAACCCTGCTAAGGTCAAAGCTTACGGGCATAAATACGGCCAAACAGCGGAAACAACGGTCGCCAATGGGCCGTACATGATTAAAAAATGGAACCAATCGGCCACAACTTGGGAATATGTCAAGAATCCGTATTATGCCCAGGCTAAAAAAATCCATTTTAATACGATCAAAACCACATTGGTGACGGATGCCACGTTAGCCAGCAAACAATTTTTGTCGGGTAATGTTGACGAAGCGGAAATATCTGGTGGCATTTTAACGAATTTGAAGAAGCAACATGCCGCTGAAATTAAGTCGCAACAAAAGGGCCGGATGGCCTTTATCGTTTGGAATGCGCAAGATAAAGTGGCTGGTAATACCAACTTTAAACGGGCGGTAAGTTATGCCATTGATCGGCGGGTGTTAGCCGATCAAGCCTTAGCCGATGGGTCAACTGCGGCCCATTCTATTGTGCCAAGTGGTGAAGTCAAAGTACATGGCCGAGATTTTAATGCCAATCTCTCGTTGCCCACTGATAAAGCAAAAGCCCAAGATTATTTAAAAAAGGCCCAAGCCGAAATTGGCGAGAAAAAGCTCACCTTGACGTTGAATACAGCTGATACGGACGCTTATCGCGCTGTCGGCGTTTACTTGAAGCAAAGTATTGAAAGTACTTTACCAGATGTGACGGTCAATCTGAATCGGATGCCACTCAATGCCGAGCTGTCGGCGTTTAGCAACCATAATTTCCAAGCGGGCACATTGAGTTGGACCACGGATTATAATGATCCAATTGATTTCTTAGATGCAGCGTATGTCGAAGGGGCAATTAATTTTACAAAATGGCATGATGCGCAATATGACGCGTTAATCCAGAAAATTAATCAGCAACCGGAAGCCAACGATGCGCGCTATCAGCTAGAGCAGCAGGCAGCCAAATTAAACAATGAGTTAAACGGCGTGACCCCACTTTATCAAGTCGCTAGTGTGCATCTGCAAAGAAAGACGATTAAGGATTTAAATTATCCCGTGATTGGGTATCAGAGTTATCAGTACGCGACAGCAAAATAACGAACGTAGGAGTTTATCATGAAAAAAATTGGGATTGCTGGGAACCATGCCATTCATCCAAACCCAAAATTTGGAACGAATTATGTGAATTATATCCAAAAAAATTATACGGCTGCCTTGACAGAGGCAGGGGCATTGGTGATGATTTTGCCAATCAGTGCGCCGGAATTGGCGGCTGACTATGTGGCGAGTGTTGATGCGCTAGTATTGGCGGGCGGTCAGGATGTGACCCCGGACTACTATGGAGAGGAGCCTATCCCGGCTATCGGTGAAATTGATCGGTATCGTGATGCATTTGAATTTGCTTTGTTTGCAGAAGCTGTTCGAGTGGGCAAGCCAGTCTTTGGGATTTGTCGCGGTGCCCAAGTCATTAATGTTGGCCTCGGCGGCACGCTTTATCAAGATTTGGCGACCCAGTATAGCCAACTCAGCGTGAAACATAATCAATACCCAACAAAATGGTCGACGCCCACCCATCGTTTGGTTTGGCAACGTGACAATTGGCTCACGCCGGTGGTCGCCTCAGATGCATTAGTCAACTCATTTCATCATCAAGCGGTGAAAACATTGGCGCCATCACTCACACTGGATGCTACCAGCTCAGATGGTGTTGTTGAAGCCTTTTCAGATGCGTCACGTCACATTTATGCGGTGCAATGGCATCCAGAAATGCTGCGGATGACAGACGATGCGGTGCAGGCCGTGTTTGATACCTTTGTCGCAAAAGTTGAACAGGCGTAATTTTATGTTAGTCGTTAAATTAACGGCTTTTTTTACGCGTTAAAATAGCGTACAATGTGATGAGTAATGTTGCAGGGTATTTTTTAACCATGCGGGCATTAGCGTGAAACATTAGGTGACGGCATCTGACTGTTGCTGTGGCACCTGTGTTAATTGTTGTCGTTTTGGCACATCACGTTTATTGGAGAAGAACATGTTTCAATACATTAAGAAGATCATCATCGGTAAACCACTGAAAACGTTAGATGAGGGTGGTCAGTCTTTGTCAAAGACTAAAGCATTGGCGTTGCTGTCATCTGATGCGTTGTCATCAGTGGCCTACGGGACGGAATCGATTACAGCAGCCTTGATGGCTGCTGGCGCAGTTGCGCTGTGGTTGCAATTACCCATTGCGCTACTAGTCTTGATTTTATTGGCGGCGATTGTCTTGAGTTACCGGCAAATCATTCATGCGTATCCTTCGGGTGGCGGTGCCTATGCCGTAGCCAGTGAAAACTGGGGAGCTAAAGCTGGGTTAGTTGCTGGCGGATCGTTGCTGGTTGACTACATGCTGACGGTGGCTGTATCCGCCTCGGCGGCATCTGATGCCATTACGGCAGCGATTCCTATGTTGAACCCCTATGTGGTGCCATTATCAATTTTCGTGGTTGTATTACTGACGGGCATGAATCTGCGTGGTTTGCGGGAAAGCGCGAACTTCTTGATGTTCCCCGTGTACTTTTTCATCATTGTTTTAGCAGTGATGATTATCTGGGGCGTGTTCCAAGCGGCAACTGGCCAACTACCCTATCATGCTGCGGCACGCGTGGGGACGAGCTTTTCAGGACTCTCGTTGGTCTTGTTTATGCGTGCCTTTTCCAGTGGTTCGTCATCTTTGACGGGTGTGGAAGCTATTTCTAACGCGGTGCCAAACTTTCGTGAACCAAAAGAGCGGCATGCCGCTACCACATTAACTTTAATGGCGCTAATTTTAGCGACTTTCTTTGGGGGCATTACGTTCCTAAGTTATTGGTATGGGATTGTGCCAAATGGGCATTCAACCGTTTTGTCACAAATTGCGGCCAAAACATTTGGCGGGCATAATCTTGGTTTTTATATCATTCAATTAGCCACAGCCTTAATCTTGGCCGTGGCGGCCAATACCGGTTTTTCAGCCTTTCCTATGCTGGCCTTGAATTTAGCCCGGGATAAATATCTGCCACATCTTTATATGGATAAAGGTGATCGTCTCGGCTATTCTAACGGGATCTTGTCACTGGCTTTTGGCGCGATTATTTTGTTAATGATTTTCCACGGGTCAACAGATGCGTTAATTCCGTTGTATGCGGTCGGGGTGTTTGTGCCGTTTACCTTGTCACAATCGGGCATGATTATTCACTGGTGGCGCAAAAAGCCAACGCGTTGGGTACTCAAAGCGGTGATTAATTTTATTGGCGCCTTTATCTCAGCGGTGTTAGTGGTGACGCTGTTTGCCACCCGGATTGAACATGTTTGGCCATATCTATTGATCATGCCCATTATCATGTACATGTTCTTAAAAATTAAGCACCATTATACGAGTATTGCGCGTCAACTACGTTTAGCTTATGCGAAAAATTCTCATGCCGTCCGGCATCATTATGATGGCGCGACCGTCATTGTGCTGGTATCAAATATTACCAAAGTCACGACCGAAGCGATTGATTATGCCTTATCGATTGGCGACTATGTGGTGGCGATGCACGTGAGTTTTGATGTGAATCCCAAAAAAGAATTGGAAACATCAACCCAGTTTAAATTGGATTTTCCAGATGTGCGCTATGTCGATATTCACTCGTCCTACCGCTCAATTGTCAAGCCAGCCACCAGTTTCGTGGATGCAGTAGTGAAACAGGCTGAAAAACGGAATCATTCAGTGACTGTTTTGGTGCCACAATTCGTCCCTAAAAAACCATGGCAAAATATTTTGCATAACCAGAACTCATTACGTCTGCGCACGGCGTTTGCCGCACGGACAGATATTTCAGTTTCAACGTATTACTATCACCTATCCGAATAAGATAGGCACTATAGCAACGATAAGGAGTGGCGTGTGCTGAAGTTAGCATGCCGATAATGATTATGACACAAGATACAAAGTTAATCCTGTTTTTCATTTGGGTTGTCATTGCGATGATGATATCAACCGGTGGCTTAATTCTCATTATGCGTTGGTACCATCGTGAAGTCGATCGGGTGAAAAAACAACAAAAGACGTCACAAATTACTGAGACGCCCACAACGAAACAAAAATAAAAAAGCGACAGCCAATACTGATTGGTTGTCGCTTTTTGATTAGAAACTTTCGGTTGGTACAGCTGCTAGACGCGCTTGCCAATCAACGTCAGGATACTTCCGTTGCAAAGCCGTTGCGAGGACGCGCTTGGCTAAATTACCATTCCGAGTAAAGATAGGACCGTGGAAATATGAGCCGTAAACATTCCGGTAAATCACACCTTCAGTTTTGTCCATGCCATTATTCCCATTACCAGAAATCACTGTGCCCAAAGCCCGTTCACCTTCGCCCAGGAATGTGCGGCCTTGGTGATTTTCAAACCCATGGTATTTTTCACCCGTGTCGTTATTTTCAATCACAATGTTACCGGTGAGGCGCTTACCAGATAAGACGGTCAATTTGTCATCATACATGTTAGTCGTATAGTGATCCATGACGCCAATGCCATCGACGCGTGTACCGTCGGCCATCACCATGTAGTGACCGAGTAATTGGAAACCACCACAAACTGCGAGCAGTGGGCCATCATTTTCAATATATTGTTTGATTTGCGTTGCTTTTGCGGGCAAATCTTCAGCCACGATGGTTTCTTCGTAATCTTGTCCGCCGCCAAACAACACAAAATCAAATGCTTGGGCATCAAAAGTATCCCCAAGTGAGACTAATTGATAGTCAACGGCCACACCAATTTGCTTGGCATAGTAGGTGAGGGCAATGATGTTGCCATAATCGCCGTAGGTGTTCATTAAGTTACCATAGAGGTGCGCGACGTTGAGTTGATAGTCAGACATTAGAAACCTCCTTTAATGTAACCAGCTGCGCCAAGTTGTTCGCGGAGTTGTAGCATCGCCGTATAAGTTGCTGCAACGTAGACCTTATCGGTTGGTAAGGCTTTAATGGCGTCGATCACTTGGGTCAAATCTTCATAGACAGCTTGATCAGCAAAGCCAGCCATCTTTAAGCGCACCCGGATATCGCGATAGCGTTCACCGCCAGTCGCGACGGCTTTGAGCTTGGTATCATGCAACTTTTCAAACTCGGCATCCCAAATCCAACTGGTATCAATACCATCGGCATAATTGGCATTCAACAGGGCTAATAATGAGAAGTCAGCTGTTTCGGTCCGCATCATATCGATGACAGAGTTGGTACCCACGGGATTTTTGATCAAAACAATGGTCACGTCCTTGCCATCAACGTGAATCGCTTCTTGACGACCAAAAATTTGCGCATTAGATTCAAAGGCGGTTTTGATTTGTTCTGGGGTAACCCCAAATTCACGACCAACAGCGTAAGCGGCCAAAGCATTGTAAATATTGTATAGTCCGCCAATTTCAATCCGCAGTGGTGTCCCATCAATGCTAAAGGTTGAATAAGTTGGTGTTAGCGTGTCGATTTCGGTGACTTGGTAGGCCAATGGTGGGCGCTTGAAATCATCGGTGACACTAAAATACTGACCAAGATTAGCGTAGGTGATGAAATCATAATGTAACACCGAGTGATCGGTTGGTGACAAGATGCCATCGGTGTTGATTGGGGCCACTTGGGGTTGATAATCGGCTGGTTGCACATGATTAAAGCCAAAATATTGACGCTTGTTTGGGAAATCACCGCGGGTAAAGATTGGTGAATCGCCATTGGCTAATACGGTGGCTTCGGGCGCGTGTTTAATACCGGCGATGATTTTGTCATACGTGGTATAAATTTCACCGTAGCGATCCAGTTGATCTCGGAAAATGTTTGTGAGTACAAACATTTTGGGTTTAATCGCTGAAGTGATTTTTTCAACGTTGGCTTCATCAACTTCTAAAACGGCTACAGGTTTTTTACCGTTGGGTGATGGTTTTATCGGCGTTGTCACCAATGTGCCGGTGATGCCTTGAATCATGTTGGAACCGGATGGGTTGGTAATGACTTCATAACCACCAGCTTGTAAAACCCGTGTGATGAGAGCAGTGGTTAACGTTTTACCGTTTGTCCCAGTCACCACCACGAGGTCAAAGTCTTGTTGAATTGATTTCAGAATATCTGGGTCGATTGCGACCGCGATTTTGCCGGGTAGACTGGTGCCACCACGGTGCATCACGTCATGCAAGAACCAATAGGCGCTTTTTGCAGTAGCGCGTGCAATTGTACTTTTAAGTGTCATAATGTCCCCACTTTCATGATTATCATTTTACCACGCGTAGCCTTGAGATGGGAATTTTTGATGAAATGTTAACAAAGCAGCTTGTCGCGGCGCTGACAGGAAAAAGCGCCTGTTATCGCTTGGCATTTGTTATAATAAAAAGGAGTGACAAAATAAGTAAGCAAACAAATTTTTTCAGGAGGCAACGTGTCCTCAATGACGTACGAATAATGGCACGTCGGACACGTGATAGTGATGGCACAATTATTTTTTGAATATGGGGCAATGAGTTCAGGTAAATCCATTGAAATCCTGAAAGTCGCCCATAATTACGAATCACAGGGACGTCAAGTGTTATTGATGACGCCGATCGTGGATACCCGTGCCGGCGTAGGGGTTGTGGCGAGTCGCATTGGCTTGTCGCGTGAAGCCTTGGCGATTAAGCCAACGGATGACTTGTATGACTTAATTAAAGCCAAGCAAAGTGACAATCTTGCCGTGGCCTTGATTGATGAAGCGCAATTTTTGACGGCTATCCAAGTGGATCAATTAGCTCAAGTGGTGGATCATTTACATATTCCTGTCATGGCGTTTGGCTTAAAACAAGATGCCTTTAATCACTTGTTTGAAGGGTCAAAACGACTCATCGAAATGGCAGATAAGTTGGAAGAAATGAAGACCATCTGCTCGTTTTGCGGGAAAAAGGCGACCACACAATTGCGGATAGTTGACGGCAAACCACAACGCACTGGTGAACAGCTCTTTATCGGTGGCGACGAAGCCTACATTCCAACGTGTCGGCATCACTGGTATGCCCCAGATTTGGCAAAAATTGCTGAGATGTTTCCTGTGGATAAGTAAACCAAAACTCAAAAATTTTCAATAATATAATCAAATAGCTGTCGGACACGTCACCAAGTTCATGACGACTGCCCGACTGTTAAGAGGAGAGTAAACGATGGATCCAATTTTTCAATCATTACAAACGGTTGTTGATCGTTATGATGAACTGAACGAACAATTAGCTGACCCAGAAGTGGCCAGTGACGGCCAAAAATACATGGCCTTATCAAAAGAAGCGGGTGAAATGCGGGAAACGGTTGAAGTCTATACCCGTTATCAACAAGTTGTGCAAGAAATTCAAGAAGCGGAAGACTTGCTAGATGATGCCGAAATGGCACCGCTCGCGAAAGAAGATTTGGCCGACTTAAAACCAGAAAAAGCCCAATTGGAAGACCGATTGAAGATTTTAATGTTACCCAAAGACCCCAATGATGATAAAAACATTATCATGGAAATTCGTGGCGCTGCGGGTGGGGATGAATCGTCACTATTTGCGGCTGATTTGCTAGATATGTATCGGCGTTACGCGGAAAAGCAACGTTGGACGTTGAGCATTATTGATGAAGCCACGACTGAAGTTGGGGGCTATAAAGAAGTCGCTGTGATGATTACTGGCGATAATGTGTACTCGAAGTTAAA